>JAABSK010000068.1 GCA_011390435.1 Desulfobacteraceae bacterium
ATAGACAGCCGTGCCGGAAAAAGTGTTCAGTGATGGATTCATGGCTCCGGTCACCACAATGCGCTTATATCCCATATAGTCAAGGAGAATCGAGACACGCCCATCCGATGACACGTCCCAGGACGTGACACTGCCCTGATAGTTCAAATTATCAATGGTAGCACTGAAGTCTGATTCATCATGCCGTTCAGATCCATTACCAAAAACATCCCATTCAAAATAAGTAGAAAACGTATCGCCATTATCAAGCGCGGCCTGCCAGACCGTCATTTTATAAACTGACGTGGCCGGCCGGTTCTCATTCAAAGAATCAACCAGTTCCGAGAGCCCATTGATCAAGCCGTTAAACTCCTGTGCATCGCCTTCATCTTCAAATACAAAAAGGTCATTGATCTGGCTGTCAGTTTCCTGCTCCAGACTGACTTTTGCCTGGGACAAATTGTCATATACCGCCAAAAGGGCTGTTTTTGCAGCCGCAAGATCTGCGCTGCCGGTTGCGGACAGTTTTAAAAAATTGGGATATCTGGCCAGAAGCTGATTCAAAAACCCCGGCAAAATGTCTGGCATGCCTGAATTTCCCAGTGCAACCAGCTCCTGGATATCTACGCCATCAAGATCATGGGCAGAGATCATCAGGGCCAGTGTTTTCAGTGTGTTGAGCGCGCCTTTGATCATCAGCACATCTGTATAATCGATTTCCAGATTTACCGTGTCGTTCACCTCCTGAGCGGTCAGAACAATGCTGATGGCAGGCTCGATGACTGAAAGACCTGCAAGTGAGCGATCAATCACCGTGACCAGTCCCGGGCCCAAAATGTTTCGGACATCATCGCCATCCGGCATACCCGCCGGCGGGTTATACATGCCTGAAAGCTGGGGCAATTCACCAAAAGGAGCGCTTGCCTCTATCAATTCATCAAGATAAAAAGGAATTCCCAGGGCTGAAAGAATATCTGCGATGGTTTGAAACCCGTTGCCGTCACCTTTTTCCAGAATAAATGCCGCTGTCTGGGTAACCGCATAAAAAAACTGGGCCTGCTGATCCGCTGCGTCCGCCTGAACCGCAGCGCCAAATTTATTATTGGCATCAATGATTCCCTGATAGGTTGGTTTGCCGCTTTTAAACATCAGATCACGGCCCTGATTTACCAGGTCATCAGACTGCTGTGATGCCGACAGCATCACAGGGAAAAGAACTGCAAAAAAAACAACCCAGGTGCGAACGAAATATTGATACATCTCTCCTCCTTTTGGCGATAAAATACACGGCACTTTTTTTGTTTGAAGCAGCTTAGTACGTATCGTTTTTGAAGTCAATCGATCCGATAGACAAAAGTGCTAAAAATGATAATGAAACATCAGTGCCAGTTCCATACGATCGTCTTTTGCCTGAAACGATAAATGCGAGAATGGCTTGTCCTGCTGCGATTTCATCTTTTCAATATAGGTCTGCTGCTGCCGGGCATTGTATTTATGCGCACTGCTGACAGCACCATAAATGTTACCGGTATAAAACCCGGATTCAACAAAGGCAATACTCCCTCCCAGATACGGATTGTCATTTTCAAAGGATTGCCAGGCCGCCAGCATCAAAGCAGTGTTCAGCAGGAAAGAAACCGCCGCATCCCGATATCGTTCACCATAAAGAAACCCGGCACCAGGAACAATCGAAAGCCATCCAGCCAGGGCTGGATTTTTTTGGTTTATCTTTTTCATTCCATCCAGTTGGCTGAAAATCTGCTGGACATTATAGTGTTTTTTGCCTTCTTCGCTGATCAAAGAAAAGTATTTCCGGGCTTCTTTGACGGGATACACCGGATAATCCACGCCCGCCTGAATCTGATCGCCATGGTCCAGCATCAGCCAGCCAAGGGTAAAATAGACGTGATCATTGCGTCTTTCATCACTGGACAGTGTCAGCAGATTGCGCAGTACCAGCACACCCTCTCCTGGTTTTCCAGCCGCCACATAAATCTCACTGAGTTTCATCATGGCTGGAAACGCAACCTTGGCTGAAGAAAGATCAAACGCCGCTTTTTTTAAATGTCGGACCGCATCTTCCAGTCTTCCGGCATTGAAAAAAGCAAGGCCGGCCTGATATCGCGCCTCTGGTACTCGGGAATGTTTGGGAAACAGATAGATAAAGCGAACGAATTCATTGGCCGCCGCTGAAAATTCTTCATCTGTAAACAGGGTCTGAGCCAGCTGAAACTGATCGTCAGAACGCAAAAGAATGGTGTCATCCACACGGGTATCCGCCGCACCTGCACTGACCGGACACAGCAAAAACCCACACAATATGACCAGCAGCCATTTTCTCATTTGTCAGACCACCAGAAATCATTGTTCGCAACCGGATCATAGACGAATCTCTTACGATCAACGAAATGAACCGGTGATTGCGTTTTTTCATCGCCCCCGCATCGGACCAGTCGATCCATGCCCATGATCCACCCGACAAAGACCCCGTGTTTTTCAATGCTCGCCTTTGTATAGTGAGAGCAGGACGGGTACATGGGACATCGGTCTCCATCAATCGGAGAAATGAAAGTTTCATAAACATCAAAAATGCCGGTCAGAAGCTTGTTTTCATGATCGTCAGAGATTGCAGGTGCTGCAGACAGAAAAACAAAACCGCAGCAGACAAAAAAAACAGCTGCCCGGCAGGCGAAATGATGACACCAATCATCCCTGGGTGACACGCAGAACCTCCTCGATGGTTGTAATGCCGGCAAAAATTTTTTCAACACCATCCTGCATCAATGTTTTCATGTTGGTTTCAATGGAAAGGTCCCTGATTTTTGTTGAATCCGATGTTTTTAAAATAAGGGACTTATGATGATGATCCAGAACCAGTATCTCAAATATCGGCATCCGGCCCTTGTATCCGGTTTGAATACACTTGCTGCATCCTCTGGCCCGAAAAATCGTTTTGTGAAGACAATTTTCCGGCGAAAGCCCGATGCGTTTTAACGTAATTTCGTCTGGAACATATTCTTCCTTGCAGTGATCGCACAAAATACGAATCAGTCGCTGGGCAATCACAGCCCGGACAGCCGATGTGATTAAAAACGGCTCAATTCCGATATCCACCAGCCGGGTGATCGCGCTGGCAGCATCATTTGTATGGAGTGTTGACAATACCAGATGACCGGTCAAGGCTGACTGAATCGCGATAGAGGATGTCTCATGATCCCGGATTTCACCGATGAGAATAACATCCGGGTCCTGACGGACAATCGAGCGAAGACTCTTGGCAAATGTCAGACCGATTTTGGTATTCACCTGTATCTGGCTGATGCCTTCAAGCTTATATTCAACCGGATCTTCAACCGTTATAATGTTGATATCCGGCTGGTTGATCTCGGAGAGCATGGCGTACAATGTGGTGGTTTTACCACTGCCTGTCGGTCCGGTCATCAGGATAATGCCATTGGACAGACGTGATAACTTACGGATAAGCTCCAGGTTTTCAGTTGAAATGCCAAATTCAGACAATGTCAAGAGCGAGCTGGATTTGTCCAGCAGCCGCAAGACCACCCGTTCGCCCAAAGCTGTTGGAATGGTGGAAATACGGATATCAATGTCTTTATTTCCAATTCTGACTTCGATACGGCTGTCCTGGGGCAGACGCTTTTCAGCAATGTCCATATCCGCCATCACCTTGATGCGGGTAATCAGGGCAGACTGGGTCCATTTAGGCGGTTCAAGCAGTTCATATAAAATACCGTCAATCCGGTAGCGGACTTTCAAACTGCTGGCACCAGGCTCAATATGAATGTCACTGGCTTTGGCCTTGACCGACTGGGAAATAATATGGTTTACCAGCTTGATGATGGGCGCATCACTGGTATCATCAAGAAGATCTGACGTCTGCTTGATTTCACTGATAATGCTGTCATCATCTTCCATATCATCCACAATTTTCTGGGCACTGTCGCTTTTCTTGTCATAAAAATTATTAATGGTTGATAAAATTTCACCCCGGGTTGACAAGACCAGTTGAAATTTACTGATTTTCAGCAAAGACACCAGGTCATCGACTGCCTGAAGGCTGTCTGGATCATTGATAGCAATCTGTGCAGGCGCAGATGCAAGCATCAGCGGAACCATTGCATATTTTTTTAAAAAATGAATGGGGACGGTATTGGTAAAATCAGAATCTGCAGTGTCCACTTCCAGCCGGTGAGATACCGGGATATCGTACTGTTCGGAAAACACCGACAGCATGTTTTTTTCTGTTACAATTTTTTTTTTGATCAGAGACTGGCCCAGGGATTCACCCTGTTTTTTTGCTGCTTCTTCTGCAGCAAAAATCATCTGCCGGGATACACCAAACCGGTCAGCCACAATATCTGAAATGCTGTTGAATTTCATTCTTCCTGCCCACTGCTGATATCCAGATTTCGATGCCGGTACATGGGAATACTCTCGTTTTTTATCTCATTGATCTGTTGATCTTTTTCCTGGAAAACCTCGTCTGCCTCCTCTGGGTTCTCAATGATCCTCGGGGTCAGAAAAATGTATAGATTGGTCTGAACTCCTTCCCTGGCAGTTGATTTGAATAAATTCCCCACAACCGGTATTCCGCCAAGACAGGGAACCTGATAATCCGATGAATTTAAATCTTCACCGATTAAACCGCCGATCACGACCGTTGCCTGATCTTTGACCACAACCGTGGTCTCAGCCGTTCGTTTCAGGGTGGTGGGTGTCGTGTTTGTTTCCTTTGACGTTAACTTTTCAACCTTCTGATAAATGTTCAAGCGCACAAATCGTCCCTGGCTGATCTGAGGCGTAATTTTCAGCACCACCCCGACATCTTTATATTCAAATGAATTGTAATTCTGCTCCCCTGAACCGCTTGTGGTCAGAAAAGGAATATTTTCGCCCACACTGATTTCAGCTTCCTCATTATCAATGGTTAATATCTGGGGGGTTGAAATGATACGGATTTTTTCATTTTTTTTCACCGCCCGGATTGCCGCACCAATATTCGGGAAAACAATGCCGCCGATATTGATGGATTCACCCATCACGCCTAAGGCAAACCCGCCTGGAACCGCAAGGGCATTATTGGCATCAAGACCGGGAAGCGCATTGACACCGGCATCACTTTCCCGCGTAAACCCGCCATAAACCCCCATATTTCGCCCGTCAAGCGTCCCGGCAGATGTTCCGGCAATCCATTCAACACCCAGGGAAAAATCTTCTGTATCGCGGATTTCCATGATCAGTGCCTCAATATAAACCATGGGCCGGGGAATATCCAGTTTCTGGATAATGTTTTCAAGCACCTGATAGTCATCCTTATCTGCCATGATAATCAGGCTGTTTGTGGCTTTGTCATGGGTTATCTTTACCTTGTCTGAAACAATCGGAGTGGTCTGCTTGCCTGCTTCCGGCTTGGCCGCATTCTCTGAAAGCGACTGCAGGACAGTCGCCAGATCTTCAGCTTTTGCGTTTTCAAGATAATAGACCTGTATTTTAGCATCACTGCGCGGAACTTCCCGGTCGATGAGTGAGATCAGCTCCTTGACCTTTAATGTATCAAAATCATTTGCCAGCAGAACAATGGTATTGGTCCGTTCATCCGCAACAAAATGGGTCATCTGATCCGGGGCTGTCTTCTTTCCGGCAGCGGCCTGGGCCTGAAAAAGCGTGGACAGCATTTTTACCAGAGTTGCAGCATCTGCGTGTTGGATGGGCAGAACCGTGATCTGTCGTCCCACATCCTTGATATCGATTACCTGAATGATTTTCATCATTCGTTTGATATTGGAATACACATCCGTAACAATGAGGGTGTTTGTCGGCGCATAGCTCAGAATGACGCTCCCTTTAGACATCAGCGGAGCAAAAAGCTGCTTGATCAGCTCTGCCTCTGCATAGGTCAGCGGAATTAACTGGGTAACAATTTTATCTTCTGTATCACCCAGAATATTCTGTAACCGGGTTTCGACATTTTTGGACCGGGCATCTGGAATGGGAATAATTTTAGAAATTTCACCTGCCCGGACAGCCGTGAATCCATGGACCTCAAGAACCGATTCAAAAACTTTATAGGCTTCCTCCACCGTTATCTTGCCCGGTGAAAGGATATTCACATTGCCTTTGACCTGGCTGTCGATAATAAAATTCTCGTTTGTCAACTCACTGATAAATTTGATAAAAACACGGATATCCACTTCGTCAAAATCAATCGAAACATATTTTGTCGTCTCAGTGTCTTCAGCTTCCTGGGCAGACACCAGATCAAGTGGAAAAAAACCTGCCCATATGCCCATGATGATCAGTAGTGAAATAAATTTTACGTATTGCCGTTTCATCATATAACCGACCTTATTTGATTGAATACTGTATTGTACCTGATTTGCCGTTCCGCAACACTTTGACATCGCTGTTCAAAGGGCCTTCTTTCTGATTAAACGTTTCATATATCTGCGCCACGTCATGGATCGATTTGATATCCTTGTCATTGATACCGGAGATCACATCACCATTTTTCAACCCCAGTTTTGTGGAAAGGAGCGAATCTTTTTGAATATTTGTCAACCGGAATCCTTCCATTTTGCCCCTGCGAATATAATGTCGGACCCGCACCTGTTTCCGGATATCTTCTGATTTTGCCATCAGATTGCTGATATCATCCCGGCTTAACGCCACCTTTTCAACAAATCCGTCTTTTGTGTCAACCTGTGCCGCATTGGATAACACTGGCGCATGTTTGGGTGTTTCTTCGGCATTGTCCTTTTGAAGCATCTCCAGAATTTCTTCCCTGCCGTTTACCAGCAGGACAACCCGGCCCTTCATAATCGACTTGATCGTGGCCTGTTCAATGAAGTCCCCTTCTGCATACAGCATCTGCCGGGGATCTCCCTTTTTGTTGATGACAGCCAGGGGTTCAGACCCGGTACCGGTAATGGTGCCTTTTAGTTCGAGTTTCAGTTTGGTCAGCTGGATCTCTTTTTCCGGTTCTTTTTCAGGCGCAGCCACCTTGGGTGCCGGAGGCGCTTTTACGACATTTGTCTGAAACAGATCTCTTTGGGTCACCTGGGCATAATGGGACTGGGGCAGAAACTTTTTTTGTTCTGCTGCCGTCTGCCTGGCCTGAGACACACTGAGCGAATCGCTTGTGTTAAATTTTTCCACCACATATCCGTAGAATACAGACACACCAGCATCAGCAATCATAAAAATCAAACCCAGATGGATGAGTACAAACAATCGTTTCATTTTACATCCCTGCCAACCGAGATTATCGGATTTTGCAGCGTACCGGTAATGGCAAGATCCAAAATCGCATTATCGGATTCGTCCCGGGCCATCTCCACAGGAGACAACTCCCCTGCATCCATAAAAAACAGTGGATGCAACACCATCCGCAACCGAAGATTCAACTGGCTTTGGTCAAAATTCCGGTCAAGCTGTATTTCACCTGAGGCAGTGATATCCAGCTGGCGGCCGGTCATTTGAAATTCTGCGATCTGGAGGCGCTGATGATCGATCAGATTAAATTGCAGCTGCATTGCGGAAAATGTCACGGCTTCAATAGCAAACACCGGTGATTTAAAAGCAATCTGTCCGTTTTGGATCGTGATTTCGCCTTTTTTCTCCTTGACACGGTTGTTGTCTAAAATCGCATCAACATGGCCGTTTAAAAGACCGGAAAGCCTTGCATTTGAAAGATTTTTGCCCAGGTCCATCTCTTCAAGAACCAGGCTTTCAAGCTGTGATGCCATTTGAAAAGTGCCGCGCCTGTTTTTCTCAGAGACCACGGTTCCGCTGATCCGGCCGTTCAGCACATCTGCCTGGTAGTTCAACTGTTTGTTTTGACTGAACAATGTGCGAAGCTCAATCCGGCAGCGGGTATTGTGCAACTCGACAACGGGGTGATCCAGCCAGCTGATGCGCACAGAATCGGTTTTCATGCCCAGCGGCAAAGATGGCGACAGCTCATGAAGCTGAACAGACATGGCAGGATGAACGTTTGAAACGTACTTATGAACATCATCAGCGATCCTTTGGCCTGGAAACTGCCTGTAAAGCAGAAAAACCAGACAGGCCACAAAAAAAAGAAGATACCCGATGATCTTATATTTCATTACTGCTCACTTTAGCTTTTCACCGTTTCAACCTGAAGGACCGCACTGATCGTGTTCTGGTTTTTTCCATCATGGGTGATGGACAGGCGTTTCACAAAAACAATATTCCGGGAGGTTTCCACAAGATAAAGATAGGACATCAACTGCGACAATTTGATCCCCTTGAGTTTCATTTCCACCAGAGACAATTCTGTTTCAGAAAATTTATCAATGGCAGATGAGGGCTTCATATAATCAATCTGCTTGTCCACCCCAGCCTTGGCTGCAATTTTTTCAAGAAATGCAAACAGCGTAAACCCTTCTTCCCGGCTTGCGTACAAGGTCCCGAGATTTTCATTTTTGCTCAAAATCTCATTGTATTCCCGACTCAGCTGCGAAATTTGATCCAGCACTTTTTTTTTCGCGTCCAGCTGGCGCTTCAGCAGCTTGTTCTGCTCTACCACAGGGGAGATTCCAAAGGTATAAACCGCGGTCAGAAAAACAAGAACACCGGCAATTAAAACCGCATATTTTTCCCGTTTGTTCATTCCCAGTGCCACGGCCGTCTCCTTCTCCCGCTGTATGTTAAAGCGCAATCTTCAAACTGAAGATTACCCTGTTGTCTGTTTTATCCATTGACGCAGAATTTATATCAACTTCCTTGAAAATAGCAATGTCTTCAAAAAGACTTTTCATCTTATCAATGGTGTTGAACTGATCAGCTGTGCCGGATACAAGCAGATTATTTTCCATCCGGACAAAACGGGTCATGATAATATCCATTGAGTCCGGCAGTACGCTGCTGATGTGGTGAAAGATATCAATATTCAATGGGGCGTCATTTAAAAACTCCATGCCCTGCTTTTTTTGAAGCGCTGCAACCTGCACCTGCATCTGCTGAACCGGGTCCACAATGGTTTTGATATCAGGAAAGCTGGATTGAAAGACCTGGACAATCTGCCTGTCCAGCTGACTGCTGCGCTTTTTCATCAGATGAATATTCATAACCGGCTGAACAGACCAGACAAGCAAAAGGACCACGACCAGAGCAGCCGCAGACAGGAGGCTGGATTTATACTCCTGATAAAGCCGGGCAGCATTTGACATTTGACGGCTGAAATTGAATCCATCAATTCCTTTTGCCTCACAGACTGCTACTGCCAGGGCATTTTCCATGGCACGCTCTTCTACGTCTGCGCCCAGTGTCTGATGAGCATGATACAAGTGAACATTGATCTGCATCCGCTCCTGGATCACTCTGGCCAGTTGATCAAGAAAAACTGCCGTTCCTGAAAGGGCAATCTCATGAATGGCGACCTGATTGTTAAACCGCTCATTAAACGACAGACAGGTATAGGTCAGATTCTTTTCCAGACTGGATTGCGGTGCATCTGAATCCAGAACAAACGACCGGCTGAAAACAATTTGCCCGTAACGGGCCAGATAGATCGAAGCAAAAAAAGGTTCCGCATAAATAAAAACACTGGCATCCAGAGATTCAGCTGCAGCTGCATAGGCAAGCGACATAGAATATCCACTGCCCACAGTGATACCATCCACTGGCACGCTGCTTTCTTTAAACACGGTTTGATACTGTTCAAGTCTTTCTTCCCGGATACTGGCAATGGAAACCAGATTGGCACCCATCACTGTTTTATTGGTTTTGTTCAGCATGCAAAAATCAAATGCAAACGCGCCTGTCTGCAGCGGCAGATAATTTTCCAGCTCAAAAGGAATGATCTGTTCGATTTTTTTACGGTTTTTAAATGGCAGCTCCAGGGTTCTGAAAAAAAAACAGGTTGCAGGAATACTGGCAATACAGCGGTCATACGGGTGTGTGATTTTATCGGCAAGACGGGACATTGCCTCTTTGAGGGCTGGAAAATCCATATCGGTATTTTCCAGCCTGCCCGGAATCGGAATGAACGTCGACTCAAGAATCTGATGTCCCTTCAGACCGTGATTCAACAGAACAGCGATGATCCTGTCATGCTGGATGTCAATGGCTAAGGTTCGGGTGCTCATAAGGTGGTTTTATATCCTTTTAGCGATGTTTATGCAAGCGCCTTCAATCGTTCGAAAAATCAGATGATTCTGGAGCAGAAAACTGCTGAATGATTTTTTGGATCTCTCCGCGGTTTTGAATATTCGGCTGAAGACGCAGCGCCGCTTTAAAATGCGGAATACTTTTTTCAGGCTGGTGCAGATACTGATAATATAAAATGGCCAGATTCAATTGTGCGTTCACCATATCCGGCGCCAGCGCCACGACCTTTTGAAGGGTCTTTGCTGCGGATTCATACGCATTCAAATAAAATCGGCAAATCCCCAGGTTGTATAAGACAACCGGATTTTCAGGATCGTTTTCCAGCCCTTTTTCAAACGCATCTGCTGCATTTTCATACTCTTTTTGCCCCATGTAAATTCCACCCATATTGATATGGGCCTTTGAAAAATCCGGTTTGATATCCAGAGCCTGCCGGAAGGCTGCCAAGGCCTTTTCAAACTGCTGAAGCCCGGTATACGCGACCCCAAGGTTCAATATCGCATTCATATGATATGGGTATGCCTGGACCACATGTTCAAGCGCTTCTACCCCTTTTTGAAACTGACCCGTCTCAATATACCCCCGTGCAGCATAGGAAAGCAGCTTTTTGCGGTGCGGGTTTAACGTGTAGGCTGAACCGGCGTGTTCAATGACCGCCGGCCAGTTCAGTGCAGCCTCAGCCTGGCGGGCTTTCTGGTAATACCGGTCACATGGTATCGCCTTGTGGTAATACCAGACAAGACCGATAATGACCAGAACAAAGAACATCACTGCCGGCAGAACCCCCCATCTGCCGGAAAAATAAATACAGCGTCCTTTTGTTCCAGCAGGCAGGGCCATAATGCATGCCATATAAACAGCAACCAGCAATGGGGGAATTGGCATTTCAAACGGGAAGCTGAAGCATGAATTCACAAGAATCCCGGCCATTGCCACCCCGATTCCCACAGCAGCGGCAAGAGAACGTCCATGGTCTTCTTTCCATCTGTTTGCGCTCCATCTGTTTGCGATCTGTGCAAAAAAACAGCCAAAAACAAACATGGCTGCCACGCCGCCAACCAGCCCGGTTTCAGACAGCAGTTGCAGAAAATCGTTATGCACATGAGATAATTGATAATTTTCACTGAACAGATTCTCTTTTACCGCTCTGGAATGAAATTTTGGATAATACAGCTTGTGGTTTCCCAGACCAACTCCCAGCACAGGGTTTTCCCAGATCATTGCCAGGGTATTTTTCCAGATGGCCAGCCGGATATCCGGCGCACTGGCCGCGGTGACATCTGTCATCTGCCGGGATATATCCAGAATTGAGGCTGCGCGGTCCAGCTTTGCCTTTGCCTGCCAGTCAAATCCATCAGGCCCCAGATTGGATCCCAGCAGAAAAACCAGCAGCGCAC
>JAABSK010000006.1:0-32295 GCA_011390435.1 Desulfobacteraceae bacterium
GACCTGAAACCCGGTTTGAGGATGTCATCATCTATCCACTCGATACCAAAAAAGAGGAAGGTGCTGTGATCCGCATGGATGATATTACCGATCAGGTCCGGCTGGAAGAGATGATGATACAGTCTGAAAAAATGATGTCCCTGGGCGGGCTGGCCGCAGGCATGGCCCATGAGATCAACAACCCTCTGGCAGGTATGATGCAGAACGCTCAGGTAATCTACAACCGCCTCAACGCAGATATCCCGGCCAATACAGCGGTTGCTGACGAGCTCGGCATTGCCATGGCAGATATCCGGACCTATGCCCGAAAGCGTCAGCTCTTTGAAAAACTGGACCTCATCAATGAAACCGGTACGCGGGCAGCCAAAATCATCCGCAATATGCTGGGATTCGCCAGAAAAGGCGATACCGTGCTGGACCCCCACAACCTGCCGGACCTGCTCAGAAAAACCATCCGCCTGATCCAGAACGACTACAATCTGCTCGATCACTATGATTTCAAACAGATCAGGATATCAGAACAATTTGATGACAGCATGCCCCCGGTTCCATGCGATAAAACCAAAATCCAGCAGGTTCTTTTCAACCTTCTGAAAAACGGCGCCGAAGCCATGTTCGCAGATCAGCAGCCACCGTTCAACCCCTTGTTTATGTTCCGGACATATCCCTTGCAGCACATGGCCTGCATTGAAATTGAAAACAACGGGCCGCCGATCAGCCCGGAAGATCAAAAACGTCTGTTTGAACCGTTTTTCACCACCAAACCTTTGGGCAAAGGCACCGGCCTCGGACTGTCGCTTTCCTATTATATTATTGTGAAAGATCACCACGGTGAAATGACGGTGGAAACCACGCCGGAGGGCTACACCCGGTTCACCATCAAACTCCCCTTTTAAACCGGCCGCAGGATTTCAGGAGATCCCCATGTACCTTGTCAGTGCACATCAAATGCAGAAAATGGATCATCAGACCATCACCGAGTTCGGCATCCCCGGTTCCGTGCTCATGGAAACCGCAGGACGGGGTGCTGTTGCGTTTATGCATCAAACCTGGCCCGGCCTTGAAACCCAGAGAATCGCTGTCCTGGCAGGACGGGGAAACAATGGCGGTGACGGCGCTGTCATGGCCCGCTGCCTTCTTGAAAAAAAGATCAACGTCCATCTGTTTTTGCTGTCAACCATTGACAGGGTCAAAGGAGATGCCCGGCAGAATCTGGACCTGTTCCAAAAAATGTGCCAGGCGCGGGGGGAAAACCGGATCACTGAAATACCTGATGAAACAGGACTTTTCCAACACAGACAGCAGATCGTCCACCACGACCTGTTTGTAGATGCGATCTTTGGAACCGGACTGAACGCGGATGTAAAAGGGCATTACAAGGAAGCCATTGATCTTCTGAACGCGACAGGCAGGCCCGTGTTCAGCGTGGATATCCCCTCCGGACTGAACGCGGATACCGGCCAGCCCATGGGCGTCGCTGTCAAGGCCCATGCCACTGCCACCTTTGCTTTTGCAAAAACCGGCCATATCCTTTTTCCCGGCAATCGATACACCGGGAACCTGAACATTGTTGATATCGGTATTCCAGGATTTATCGCGGACCAGGCCGGACTTTACCTGTCGCTTATGGAGAAAAACGACATTGCCGATCTTTTGCCTGCCAGGGCGTTTGATGCCCACAAAGGCCGGTTCGGACACCTGCTGGTCATTGCCGGCTCCACCGGGAAAAGCGGTGCTGCCATGCTCTGCAGCACAGCAGCCATGCGCTGCGGCACCGGACTGGTCACCCTTGGCTTGCCCGGAAGCCTGAACAAATATGTGGAACCCTGCCTGATCGAACCCATGACGGTTCCGCTGCCGGAAACAAAACCCAAAGGCCATTTGTCTGAAAAAAGTTTTGAGGAGATCATGGGGCTCATGCAGGGAAAAACCGCCCTGGCAGCAGGCCCGGGAATCGGCACCCAAAAGAGCACACAGGCTTTGATGCGCCGCCTGGTGGAACAGGTCCGACTCCCCATGGTTCTGGATGCCGATGCCCTCAACTGTCTGGCAGATGACCCTGACATATTCCAACGCAGGCAGGCCCCCCTGATCCTGACCCCCCACCCCGGTGAAATGGCCCGGTTATGCGGAATCACCACAGCCGGGGTCCAGGCGGACCGGATTGGCATTGCCGCTGATTTTGCCAGACAGTACCAGGTGATTGTGGTGCTCAAAGGTGCCCAGACCCTTGTCAGCTTTCCTGACGGCCAGACCTGCATCTGCCCTACTGGCAATCCCGGCATGGCATCCGGCGGCATGGGAGATGTGCTCACCGGTATCATTGCAGGATTCTGCGCACAGGGACTCAGCCCGGAAAATGCAGCAATCTGCGGGGTTTATCTTCATGGCCTGTGTGCGGATATCCTGTCACAGGAGATCGGAGCCTTTGGATTTGTGGCCTCTGACATGGTTACCCATTTTCCCCGGATGATTCACGAGCATTTGCGATGAAGACCATTCATTCCACCAGTGAGCAGACCACCCGCCAGTTGGGAGAACAGATCGGCAGAGCTGCCTTTCCCGGCCTGCGTATCGCACTGACCGGTGACCTGGGCGCCGGAAAAACCACGTTTGTCCAGGGGCTGGCAAAGGGTGCGGGTGTTCCGGAATCCTATTATATCACCAGTCCGACCTTTACCATTATCAATGAATACCCGGCAGGAACACTGACCCTCTGCCATCTGGACCTCTACCGCCTGGGGTCTGTTGATGAACTGGACCACATCGGCTTTGAAGAATGTGTGGATCACCAGCATCTTCTGGTGGTGGAATGGCCGCAGATGCTGAAAGACAATGCCTTTGCATTTGACCTTGAAATGGATTTCACATTTGATGCGGCATATCACCGGATCATCACGCTGATTCCCTCTGGACAACCCGGCACAAATCTGGTAAGCAGTTTATCTTTATCATTTTAGATGATTCACACAAAGCGGAGCGATTATGGCGTTAAGGGTACAAAAATATGGCGGAACCTCTGTTGCTGACCTTGAACGGATCAGCAACGTGGCTGACAGGGTTCAAAAAGCCTTTGACAACAAAGATCAGGTGGTCGTGGTGCTGTCTGCCATGTCAGGGGTCACCGACTCGCTGATCAACCTTGCTAAAAAGGCAGCCAGCAGGCCGGACAGCAGGGAACTGGACGTTCTTCTGGCCACTGGAGAACAGACCACGGCAGCCCTGCTGGCCATTATCCTTAAATCACGGGGATACAAAGCAAAATCCTTTTTGGGATTTCAGGCTGGTATCCGGACGGACAAAACATCTGGAAAGGCGCGGATCCTTGACATCAACTGCAAAAATATCCAGCAGTCTCTTGACGAAGGTTATATCTGTGTTGTTGCCGGATTTCAGGGGGCAGACGAAGATGGCGCCATCACCACCCTGGGCCGCGGAGGATCAGACACATCTGCCGTTGCCATTGCATCGTCCTTAAAAGCAGATGTCTGTGAAATCTTTACGGATGTGGACGGTGTATATACCACAGATCCCAGAATCTGCAGCCGTGCCCGGAAAATCAAAAAAATATCGTATGAAGAAATGCTTGAGATGGCCATCCTTGGTGCCAAGGTATTGCAGATCCGCTCTGTGGAATTTGCCAAGAAATTCAACGTACCCGTGCATGTCAGGTCATCATTTAACGAGGAGGAAGGAACCATGGTTGTAAATGAAAGTGCAGATATGGAAAGCGTCATTGTTTCCGGTGTGACCTGTGACATGAACGAGGCAAGAATCACCCTGAAACGCGTTCCTGATCAGCCCGGCATTTCCGCAAAAATTTTTTCTCAGCTGGCCAAGTCTGAAATCAGTGTGGACATGATTATCCAGAACACCCGATCCGGCGGAGAAACCGATCTGACCTTCACCGTAACCAAGGATGATTTTGACCGGGCAAGAGAGATCTCTGAAAAAGTGGCCGGGGAAGTGGGCGCAGAAGCGGTTCTGACGGCTGAAGACATTGCCAAGGTCTCTGTGATCGGTCTGGGGATGAAAAGCCATTCCGGTGTGGCTGCCACCATGTTTGAAGCGCTGGCATCGGAAAATATCAACATCCGTCTGATCAGCACGTCTGAAATCCGTATTTCCTGTGTGATTCTGGCCAAATATGCGGAACTGGCCGTCCGGACCCTGCATTCTGCATTCGGCCTGGACAAGGAATCATAACTGGGCAGGGAAAAAGAATCTGTCAGAAGTACCTGATCATTTTCCCCCCAGACAGGTGTCAATCTCCTGAACAATACGCTGAACAGCCGCAAGCGGATCTTCTGCATCCCGAATGGGACGACCGATCACCAAGAGATCACTGCCAAGGGTAATGGCCTCAGCCGGGGTTGTTACCCTTTTTTGATCGTCGTTTTCCAGCAGGGTCCATGCCGGGCGGATACCGGGTGTTACTGCCATGAACGACGGCCCGAACCGCTGTTTTATCTGTTCAACCTCTTTTCCGGAACAGACCACGCCGCAGCATCCGGCAGCATGTGCCATTTCTGCCCGAAGCATGACCAGAGACAGCGGATCTGACACATACCGGTTTTTAAAACCGGCTGTTTGAAGCACTGCTGCATCATTGTCTGTCAGCAGGGTGACGCCCAGCACGCCGGTTTTGTTTTGCCCGGCCACAACAGCCTTTTCCAGCATGGCGCTGGATGACGCACAGTGCACTGTCACCAGATCAACGCCCAGCTCTGCAACACGGGCCATGGCCCGTGCCACTGTGGCAGAAATATCATGAAGCTTTAAATCCAGAAAAATCCCAGCAGTTGAATGGGTCTTGACCATCTTCACAACGGATGGACCCTGATCAATGAACAGTTCAAGACCGATCTTGAACATGCCCACAGATCCATCCAGCAGCTTTACATACGTCCGGGCCTCTTCCAGCGAGGAAACATCCAGTGGAAAAACAATATAATCCTTTGCAGATTTAGACACGTCTTCTATCCTTTCAGATCAATCATCAGGGTTTTGCATCCCGTTCTGGGGCATCACCAGGTCCATAAACCGCCGGTAACCCTTTCGCATAAAGATTGTGATATCTTCAAGGATCAGATAAAGGCACGGCACCATGATCAGGGTGATACATGTGGCAAACAGAACACCAAACCCCAGTGAGATCGCCATGGGAATCAGAAATCTGGCCTGTCGGGATGTTTCAAGAATAATGGGGGCCAGGCCGCCGCAGGTGGTCAATGTGGTGAGCAGGATGGGCCTGAACCGGTGGATACCCGCCAGATGAATCGCATCAAACACTTCTCTTCCGTCACGCCGCTGGCGGTTTGCAAAATCGATCAACACCAGCGAACTGTTGATCACAACTCCGGACATGGCCACAAGACCGAACAGGCTCATCACCGACAGCGAATAGCCCATGATGATGTGACCGGCAATGGCACCGATCATGCCAAAAGGGATGCAGAACATGATGATCAATGGCTGAAAATAGCTCTTAAAGGGAATAGCCAGCAGCGCAAATACACAGAGCATGGCAATGCCCAGACCCCGGACCAGCGCAGTAACGCTTTCCTTGATATCAGCCTGACGTCCTTTGAAGCTGTAGGACAGGCCAGGATATTTTCCCAGCAGTTCAGGCAGGATATCGACTTTCATATCCCGTATGATATTATCCGCCTGGGACGGGGGCCGGACATTGGCAGTCACTGAAATCTCGCGTTTGCCGTCGATCCGGGTGATGGACGTGTATGCCCGCCCTTCGGCAATGTCCACAGCATCTCTCAGGAGCACTTCCCCTTCCGGTGCCTGCAGCACCAGATTTTCAAAGGCAGACAGAGAAACACGCTCCTCCTCCGGCAGGCGGACCCGCACCGTTATCTCATTTTTCCCCCGCTGATTCTTGACCGCTGCCACTCCCTGAAACGCATGGCGGACCTGATTGGCCACCTCACGGGATGTCAGACCCATGCGCTTTCCCTCCGGCCGCAAGGTGATGTCAAATTGTTTTTTCCCCTTGGCTGATCCATCATCAAGATCATGAACAATGGTATACTGGGAAAGGCTTTCAGCCAGGTCTTCCCCTGCCCGGTCCAGCATGGCGATGTCCCGGTGACTCAAACTCACGGTCAGATTCTTTCCAGACCCCGGCCCGCCTCTGTCAGATTCAAAACTGATGGTCTCAAGACCGGGAATCGTCCCGGCTGATTCCCGCCAGAGACTGGTGAGCATGGTGGTGCTCATGGGTCTGACATCCGGATCTGTCAGATAAATCCGGGCACTGACCCGGTTATTGGAGACCTGGGAATAAATACCGGTACTCAACTGCTGCCCCCCATTTTTTGCCACCACGGTTTCAGCCGAGCGCACCAGACGGTCTTCAATCCCTCTCAACGTGGCTGCAGGCGATCCATAGGGCAGGATGGCCTCACAAAACGCATAGTCAGATTCCACACGGGGAAACATCACCATGCCCATACGGCCGGAGGCAACATATCCAGAAGTGATGAACAGCAGGGCAAGGCCAGCGGCAATAACTGCATATCGGTTAATCAGCAGTCTGAACAGAATCCGTCCATACACATCCCGCACAAAAATCTCAAATGCGTGGCTGAATTTCTTCTGCCAGTTTTCCAGATAATTCAAAGGAAAAAACAGGGGGCGGGTGCTGGGATGACTTAAATGGGCCGGTAAAACAAACAGGCTTTCGATCAGGGAGACTGCAAACACAGCAATCACCACAAACGGAATGGTTCTGAAAATCTGTCCCATTCTGCCGGGGACAAACAGCAATGGCATGAATGCCACCATATTGGTAATGACGCTGAACACCACCGGCATGGCCACCTGTTTTGCTCCTTTAATGGCTGCCTCGACATACCCGTGCCCTGCCCTGCGATAATGATAAACATTTTCCCCGACCACCACTGCATCATCCACCACAATCCCCAGGGTGACAATAAAGGCAAACATACTGATCATGTTGATGGAAAAATCAGTGGGAGACAGAAATACAAACGCTCCCAGAATGGAAATGGGAATCCCCAGACTGACCCAGAAGGCCAGGCGGATCTCAAGAAACAGGGCCAGAAAAAAAAACACCAGGGCCAGGCCGATGTAGGCATTGGACAGCAGCAGTGTTGCCCGTTGTTCAAATATTTTTGACAGATCCCGTAAAACATCCAGGTGAACGCCCTCCGGGAGGGACTGGCTGATCTGCCTGACCGCTGCCTTTCCAGCCTTTGAAACCTGGATAGGGGTCTGGTCTCCTACCCGGAATACGTCAATAATTACGGACCGCTTCCCGTTAAACGATGCCCAGCTGTCTGAGTCTTCAAATCCTTCCCTGACCCGGGCAATATCTTCCAGAAAAACCTGGGAGCCGTCTTCCAGGGAAATGATCGGCAGCCTGGCATACTGCCGGGCATAATCTTTCCGATCCTTGATCCGCAGCAGGATATCGCCGCTGTCGGTTTTGATGCTGCCGCCGCCCAGTTCCACAGATGCCCGGGATATGACAAGGGCCACATCCTGCAGGGTAAGGCCATAACGCCGCAATGTCTGAGAACCAATTTCAATGATGATTTCCCGGTCCCGGACCCCGCTCAGTTCCACCTGGGTAACGCCGCTGCTCATCAGCAGCGCATCTTCAACCTGTTCTGCAAGGGCCCGCAAAGGGATCTCTTCGATATCGCCATACAGCACCAGATTCAAAACTTCCCGTCGTCTTTGCGCAATGGAGATCTGGGGATCTTCTGCCTCGTCCGGAAACGTGGTGATCCGGTCCACCCGGCTTTTAACCTCCTGCCACAACCGGTTGATATCGCCGCCGGAAATGCCTTCCACCGTTAGAATACCGACACCTTCACTGGCAGTGGCAGTGATCTCGTCAATCCCCTCCAGGTCCTGGATCGCCTCTTCAACCGCCACCAGAATCCCGTTTTCCACCTCTTCAGGACTGGCACCTGGATAGGCAATGGAAATATTGACCATATCCGAACTGAACTCGGGAAAAACCTCCTGCCGGATGTTCAGTCCCATGATCAGCCCACCCACAAGGAGCACCAGCATGATCAGGTTGGCTGCAACAGAGTTTCCCGCCATCCAGGCGATGGGCCCTGTTTCTGGTGATGTTTTCCCCTTTTGCATCATGGTTGTTCCCTTGATACAGATTGAAGGGCCATCCCATTCACTGGTGCCGGCAGATTCGAAGTAATTATCTGATCATCCGGAGAAATTCCGGATGAAACAAATACCCGGGATGCTTCCCTCCAGACAACATCCACCTTCCGGATATCCAGCTTCCCATCCGTGTAAACCCAGACGCTCTGATCTTCCCGCAAAAAGGTCCGGGGAAGGGCATACACATTTTCAAACCACTGCCCCAAGATCTGAACATCCACATGGTCATTGAGCAAAAGCGGAGCGTCCTTTTCTGACCGGTCTTTACCCATGGGGTCTGCCACCTGTACGATCACCCCGGCCATACGACTTTTTCCGGTCATCTGTCCGGTGATCCGAACCACAGCCCCCTGCCAGGTCTGGTCTGAATATCGAGAATAAACAATGGCGCTGCTGCCGGAACGCTCGTCAATGACAAACGCATCCAGCCGGTCCGGCGGAACCTGGGCCAGAACACTGAAACGATCGATATCAACCAGGGTACACAATGTTCCCTGCACACTGACAAAAGAGCCGTATTCCACGTTTTTTTCCATGACCAGGGCATTAAACGGTGCCGTCACCCGCGTTCGCTCCAGGTTCAGCCTGGCCTTTTCAAAATCAGCCCTGGCACTGTCCAGAGCTGCCCTGGCCTGAACAAGCTGGGGCTTGCGCAATGCCAGATCGGTTACCGGGATGGTTTCTGACGATGCCTCATTGATCAGGCGCAGCTCTTCTTTTGCAATCATCTGACTGCCTTCTTCAATGGCCAGTGCAGCCAGGGCTTTGTCCAGGGCGCTCTGGGCCTTGAGCACCTCGATTTTATAGTCTGATGCTTCAATGGTCAAAAGGGTATCCCCTTTTTTGACCCGACCACCCGCCACAAAATCAGGAGAAACAAAGGTCACGGTTCCAGCCACCCTGGCCTTTAACACCACCTCCCTGTCCGGGATAACCGTGCCCATCACCCGAACAGACCCCTGGAAATCACCTGGTGTCAATTGCCGGGTTTCCACAATTGCCGCCTGTTTCTGTGGAGGCGTCCGCTGGATCTTCACTTGCCTGGATTTAAGATAGAAGCCGCCGGCAATACCGATCAAAATCAGACAAAGCGGCAATAGTTTTCTTACAACGCTACGGATATTCATGAATGGGGCTCCGCGTTTTCATTGATGTGTTCAGAAAAAACCGGCTGCCATCCCAGGGCGGCCTGCAGCCGGATCCGCTCTTTTACCGCACTGGCGGATTCACTGACCAGCTGCCGTTCCAGCCGTTGAATCCCACTCCAGATCACCAGATAGTTGAGATAACTGCTTTGACCGTTCTGGTGCTGCACCCGGGCATCTTTCAGTGCAATTCTTGCCACGGCCAGCTCTTCTTTCAGCAGCCGGATATACTCATCCTGTTTTTGAATGGAGATCAGGGCTGTCTCAACTTCCAGGACGGCTCCGGCCACCGCAGCGGCATACTGGTTCAGCCGTTCTCTTGCCACAGCTTCCAGCCGGTCCACTTCCGCCCGTCGAAGACCGCCGTCAAACAGAGGGCCTGCAATGCTTCCTGCCAGAGTGGCCACCCAGTTATGAAACAAAAGATCCAGCTTTCCGCTGGAAAAAAGGGCCTGGGCCGTGAGGGTAAACGAGGGTAAAAGATCAGCCTTTGCCGCTGTGATGTCCCACTGGGTTGCTGCCAGACGCAGCTGCGCTGCCTGAATATCCGGCCGGTTCTGCAGAAGATCGGATGGATATCCTGTTTTTGGCAGTGCCGCTGTCTCGGGCAGATCCCGGGTCTGGATCTGAAGGGGCAAAATTCCTGGTTTGCCTGTCAGCAGGGCCAGCTGGTTCAGCAGCAACCGTTCCTGTTTTTCTATCAACGGCAGCTGGGCCCGGGCTTCGGCAAGGGCTTCCTGCTGCTGCGACACTTCAAGAGCGGATGCCCTGCCGTTTACAAACCGGAGTTTTAACAGTTCCAGAAGGGTTTTGTTGGTTTCAACCTGACGCTCCAGAATCTGGTGTCTGCTTCGGGCGGCAATGATATCCACCCAGGCTTCTGCAATACGGACAGTGATCTCAAGAGTGGTCGCCCGCAGATCCTGCTGTGCGGCCTGGTGGCCCAGGGCCTGAACTTTTCGGTCGGCATCAGCCTCTCCCCAGATATCTGCAGTGTAATCACCGGATAAAGAGCTGTTCCAGGAATGGCTGCCGTCATACCGGGAACTGCTGCCAGCGGACGGTTTCACCTGGGTGCCTTTTCGCTGCCCACCTGCTGAAAAATTCAGGGTGGGGAAGAGCGCAGCAGCTGATTTTGCTTCAGCAGCCCGGGCCTGATCAATGCGGGCGCTTAAAATCTGCAGGTCAAAATTGTGTTCCAGCGCCTGTGCCATGAGGTGGTTGAGCTCTTCACTGTCCAGAAACAGCCACCAGTGTTCAAGCGGCAGCTGGGTGCCGGAATCAAGAGAAAAGGATTCAGAAAGTGTAAACGGCAGTGCTGCGTCCTGTACCGGAGCTGTGGTCCGGCAGCCGGAAAATAAAAGACACCCGGCCAGCAGCGCAAAAATAACAGATCTCATATTCGTGTTTCCTGTTTTATCGACCCCACAGACTAATATAGAACCCTGGAGATGGCAAGCCTGTCTTTTTTATTTTTCCAATTGATACCAGTGCACACCCGGTGTGTTTTTAAATTGTAAAACCGCCTCTGGCTCAGGCGAATACAGAATGGTGAGCTCAAACGTCTCGCCCCGGTTGAGCTCACAATAAAAGGTCCATTCAACCCCGTCACCGGCTGTCTTCCGCCTGAAATCCTTGATATAAAAAATATTGGGAAGGCCCTCGCCTGTTCCCAGAATCAGCTGTTCTTCGCTGATCTGAAGGTATCGGTCTTCATATGACGGATCATGTGATCGCCATGTGCCGGACAACTCCTGCGGAAACGGCATTGATTCGGAACAGGAGATGACCGTCAGAAGACAGGCTGTCACGATCAGCCGTGACAACAGTTCCCAGTCAAAAAAGATCATTTTTCTGCTCACTGGGACACCGCCACCAGAAAGGCATCCACCACCCTGGGATCAAAATGGGTGCCGGATTCCCGGGTAATCATGTCAATGGCTTTTTCTTCGATCCAGCCCTGCCGGTATGGGCGATCCGACACCACAGCATCGTACACATCCGCCACTGCCATAATTCGGGCGCCAAGCGTAATCTCTTCTCCGGCAAGGCCATCGGGATATCCATTGCCGTCATACTTTTCATGGTGCTGATATATCATGGACAGAACATCGGCATAAGCCTCAATCGGCTCAAGAATCCGGGCCCCGATCACTGGATGTTCCTTGATCATCTCAAACTCTTCATTGGTGAGCCGTCCGGGTTTGTCAAGAATCGCCAGTGGAATGCCGATTTTCCCGATATCGTGCAGATAGGCAGCCCGTCGAAGGGTTTCCACCTGAGAATCGGAAAGCCCCAGAACCCGTGCAGTTTTCACTGACAGATGGGTAACCCGTTCAGAATGGCCGGCTGTCCAGGCGGATTTGGCGTCTACGGTACGGGCAAGGGCCTCCAGTGTCCCGAGGTTCAGTTTTTCGAGCTGTGCCACCAGCCTTGCATTGGACAACGCCACAGCCACCTGATCCGCAATCTGACGGGCCTGGGCCAGATCATCATTCAAGAGTCTCTTTTCAGATGTAAACCCAAGAGCGATGGTCCCTTTGAGCATATCATTGATAAAAACCGGCAGCACCAGTGCCAACTGCATCCCGTCTGTCACCGCACTGGCTGTGCAGCAGGGGCGCGTCTCTGACAGATCCAGAAGCATATGGGTTTGATGTTCAAAGAGCGCCTGCTCATCTGCAGCTGCCATCTCAAAGAAAAATTCCTGAATCTTCCGGATGGAAATATCCCTTGAAACATAGGCATGATAAGTAGATGGTTTTTGATCCACTGCAAGGCTGATTCCGATGGTATCACAGGAAAAATACGTATACATGCGCCTGAGGGCTGTACTGATCACCTCCTTTACATTCAGGGAGGATAAAATGGCCCGGTCGATCTCTGAACGGGTGGTCAATGCCTCAAAATTCCGGTCAAGACTGCGGGACATCTCGTTAAACGATGCAGCCAGATCTTCAAACTCATCATGGCTGTCCACCAGAACCCTGGATTTAAAATTATTCTGCGCCACCTGCATCGTGCCTTTTTTCAACGCTTCCAGCGGAACCAGACTTTTTCGGATATGGTACACACTTAAAAGAGAGACAATCCAGAAAGAGAGCAGTGCCACCAGGGGAAAAATGCGTTTGAACTGGTTCAGGGGACTTAACACATCAGCGGTTGAGCGCCGCAGCACCACAGTGATGTTTGCTGCTTCAAAACCGGATTTCATAAAAATTGACCAGTAGCTGACAACATAGTTCTGATCTGACCATTCATACTGAAAGTGCCCGGCATTGGTCTGATTGTTCTGGGCTGCCAGCCGGTGCAAAAGGGTATCAGACATTTCAAACGACGTCACCAGCACCTTTCTGAACTGATCCACAATGCACAGATCCGTCATTGGCGGCAGCATATTGGCATGGCCGATACCCCACAGATAGGCAGGATCGATCCTGCCCACCAG
This sequence comes from Desulfobacteraceae bacterium, assembly GCA_011390435.1. The sequence continues at coordinate 12,766 of JAABSK010000006.1, forward strand.
CAAAAAGCCCGGTGTCTGCAGGTCATGTTCAGGTGTCATCACCATAAACACCTGTGCCGGTTCTCCTGACAGATCAGGGTGACGGGGCGCAAACAGGATACGGGTTCTGCCGGAATCGGCACTGTCCATGATTGTTTCAAGCGTCTCCGGCAACGTATCCAACTGGCCGTAAACATTGTGCCGGCTGCCGTCCGAATCGATCCGGACAATGGCATCAACCCCCCTGCTGCCATGACTGCCCAGAACCGACTCAATGCGCTGCTGATCCACTGCGCCGCTCTGCACAGCAGACGCCACCATGTTCAGGTGGGCTTCCAGAAATAAAAACCGCTCGTAAACAGACATGCCATGGGCTTTGACAGCATTCTGCAGCCGGTCCATGCTCTGTTTTTTGAGCTGTCCAGACACCTGAACATAGGAAAGCACCGTCAAAGCGCTGATCGGTACCAGCGCACACAAAATAAACAGCATAAAAATTCTTCTGGCCACCCGGGTGCGCAAAAATGCAATATCAATTGTCATGTCTGTCTCCTGAATCAGTATTCTGAGGCAACCCCCATGTATTGTCCGTTATTGGCCCGCACAATATCATCCCTGCTGGCCTTGGCCGTAAACGGTGCAACACTTTTTCCGTCCGGCCCCCTGCTGTACAGATCAAAATCCGTGTTCACCGGCACCAGAAAATGGTCCTTTCTGGCCTTTCCTTTCACACCAGGCTTGGCAGCGCCTTGAATCTTCAGGTATTCATAGGGACGTCCCCAGGGATCCGCAAGCGTATCCAGACCAATGTCCGCCAGACTGTCCGGGAAGATACCGGTTTCTGCCTGAAACATGAAAATTTCTTTCTCAATGGTTTTAAGATCCGCGATCACGCGGGTATTGCGGGCTTTCTGAAGATAGCCGGTCATAAACGGAACGGCAATGGCGCTCAGGGTTCCAATAATGGCCACCACCATCATCAGTTCGATAAGGGTAAATCCGCTGCTGCGTGTATGTGTAAGCTGTCTGATGGTCTGCCGTAGCCTTTTTCAGGACGTTGTACTGGTCTGATTTCATCACATATCAATTAAAAACTCTCATATTCCACGATCAGTGTCAATTGCATTCAAGGGCTAACCCTTTATTCTGCAAGAGATTTTGTTCCGGGACTGCGATTTCCTGCTTTACAAAATCCAAAAGGATTGATACTGATTCACATTATGATCGAGACAGCAATCATTGAAGATTCCCAGGCCCTTACATCGGTTTATAAAACCTATCTAAAGGCTTCTGATTTCAATGTCAGCGTTTTCAGCTCGACCATATCCGACATTAACCGGCTGGTAAAACAAAACAAATTTCAATTGATCGTCTGTCCGAGCTTTCCCAGATTCCAGACCGGTCCGAAAATCGTCCATACCATCAAATCTGATCCACATCTTTCCAATGCGGTTTTTGTGGTGTCAACATCCATGCCCCAGGAAGATATCCGGGCAGAGTGGGACCTTCGGGACATTGACAGCATTCTGCTCAAACCCTTTGATCAGACATCCCTGCAGGAAACCCTCTTAAAGGCGGTCTACGCCAATCCCCAGCAGGCAAGACACCTGCCGCTGGTACTGGTCATTGACGACTCAACAGCTGTTCAGCATGCCTTGTCCGCCCATTTAAAAACCCTGAACTTTGATGTCCAGACCGCTTCCAACGGCGTGGAAGGGTTAAAACTGGCCCAAGATCTTGTTCCGGACCTGATTCTGGTAGACGTGGAAATGCCGGTGATGGACGGATTTGAATTTTCCCGAAAACTGTCCCAGAATCCATCCATCAAACACATCCCCACGATCGTGGTCAGCGGAACCATTGATGAAAACCAGTTCAGAAAAGGCTTCAGAGCCGGTGCCATCGACTTCCTTGAAAAACCGGTGTCCCTGACCGCTCTGGAAGCCATTATCGAATCTGTTGCCATTCACGGCAACACCCGCTCTTCCGGCACCACGGTAATTCTGACCCAGGACAATACCCTGGCGAATATTCTGAAAAAAACATTGAACTTTTTAAACTCAAGCATCAATGTCTGCAGCACCATGGATGAACTGGAAACCTACCTGTGTGTCAGCCTTCCGGATATCGTGATTCTGGATCTTTCCGGCAACACCCGCCAGCTGGATACCTGCAGGCATGTCCGGAAGCTGCTGAAAAGCGACTCCCCTGTCATGATTGCGGTTGCAGATGAATCAGACCGGGACATCATGTTTCAATGTTTCCGATCCGGGGCAACAGAATGCATTATCAAGCCGTTTGGCCGGGACGAGGTCAGGGCCAGGGTTGAAAACCACATTAAGCTGAAAAAACTGCAGGATGAGTTGAAACGAAAAAACCGGATACTTGAATCCCTTGCCTATAAAGACAAGCTCACCGGCCTGATGAACCGGCGGTATTTTGACAAAGCCCTGAAAGATGAAATCGACCGGGCCCAGGCCACAGGGACATCCCTTTCTTTTCTGATGATTGACCTGGATGATTTCAAACCGGTCAATGACCAATATGGGCACGATGTCGGAGATTTCATCCTTAAGGAAATCGCCGCCATCATCATTGACAATGCACAGGGGAATGCCATTCCCTGCCGCTACGGCGGAGAAGAGTTCTGTATCATCTTTCCGGACACCGGGCTTTCAGATGCCGTGAAAAACAGCGAACAGATCAAACGCTTCTGCAGTGCGAAACCCCTTTCAAAGCACCGGGTCTATCAGACCATCAGCGGAGGGATTGCAGCGTTCCCTGAAACATCCCGGCCTGAAGATCTGTTCGCAGATGCAGACAACTGTCTGTATAAAGCCAAAGCCGCTGGTAAAAACCGGATCATTGCCAAAATCAACCCTGCCTGAATCCTTGTTTCGCAAATGTTTCATCGATCTTTTCATACAACCGCTGAAAATCTGCCTTCAGTTTCTCCACCTGTTCCAGCAGCTTCTGCAAGGAATGTTCTGTTTTTTTGTCCGGCGGAGAAAACCTGTTTTCCTGAATCTGCGGCATCCATTTTTCGGTGATGGCACTGGAAGCGTTCTGCAGGATCAAGCCGGGCAAAGAGAGGAGATCGGGTTCATCAGCCACCGGCCTGGAAACCAGATCCACCTGGGAGATGCTGCCCGCTGACCCGTTTTCAAACAAAAACACACCGGTTCCGTTCACCTGCCCCATCAGGGTATTGTGTGAATCGGTCAGGTTGAACCGGCCCTGGGCATAATCCAGGGCAATGGCTCCGATACCAGCGTCTTTCAGGGAAATCAGCCGATCTTTTCCATCCTCGTCCCGCAACCATACAGACAGCTGTGAAAACACCGCATCATTCTCGTCAATCCACTGGTTTTGATCCAGATCCAGTGCCGCAAGCTCTGCAAATCCGTTTCCACTTCCAGGCCCGAACAGTTCAGAACCATCATTGATGCGCTGATCGCTGTTTCTATCAAATGCCAGAAACCCGCTGCCCGGAGCGACAAAATGCACCTGCTCCGAGATGCCGTCTCCATTCAGGTCAAATACAAATTCTGCATTGGAAAGCCGGGGTGCCTGACCATCCAGACTGACCACCAGCGGATCGGTCAGATTCACCTGTTCCTGCCAGCGCCGGGCAATGGTCTGGGTGTCAATTCTGGATGAAAATGTCCGATCAAGGTTCAGATCCAGTGTAAATTCAATCATGGTTCCCGCTTCAGTAACCACCTGACCTGCAGCAGATACAGACAGCTGCTCTGCTTCAAAATGGAGACGGGTCTGGTTCAGGCGCATCTCCCAGGCCGGGTTCTGAGTGGCAGGTGCTATGGAGACAGGCACATCAACTCTCTGGGGAGCTGTCCCTGCCGCCTTGATATCTGAAATCACCACCTCATGGTCCAGAAGCGCGCCCACCATTTTTTCCATGGCCGTGTGCTGCTCAAGACTGACAGAAGATTCCTGAACCGGAGCTGTCACTGTGGATGCTGTTGACAGCGCAGCACGGTAATCAGACTGGTAACGTACGGTTTCGTCCCGGGAAAGACTGACCCGGTCTACAATGGCCCGGCTGCCGTCCATGGCATTTTCAGCAGGGGATTGACGCGCCGCAGGCAGTCGCTGTGCTGTTCGCTGGTTGACCACAGCATCCATCTGCCGGTAGCGATGGTCGGACGTAAACGTCAGGTCTGATGACAGGATTTTCATGACATCACCTCTCAATTGAATGGCTGATTTTATTTCAATCCCTTTCGGAAGGAAAAACAAAAAACTTGACCCGGCAGTGTCGTGAAACGATCGTTGCCGGATTTGAAGCAAAGATAAAGGTTGAAATCATTGAATCTTTAATGATATTTAACGATAAAATAATACCGACAGGATATCTGCCAGATACCGTAACCATGAAAAAGACCGAACACATTTCCGCCGGACAGTTTAAAGCTGGAAAAAACCAGCGGCTGATCTATCAGGCCTATCTGGGCACCTGCCTGGGGGTTGCGCTTTATGACTTTCAGGCAGACGTCGGCGGGATGATTCACATCCTCCTGCCCGAACCTCCCGGACCGGCATCCGCACTGGATCATCCTGAAAAATATGCATCCACCGGTCTCCCGCTGCTGATTGAAAAAATGGTCGATCTGGGAGCCAGGCGCGACAATATCCAGGCCACCATTGCCGGCGGAGCGCTTGTGGGCCCGATCACCCAGCAGGACATGAACCTGGATATCGGGGGACGCTCTGCAGATATTGCATCAGCGGTTTTAAAGGCCGCAGGCATTCACGTTGTCAACTCGGAAACCGGGGGATTTTTTACCTGCACACTGGAACTGGACATGGAAACCGGAAAAACCCGGATTCAAGCGGCGTGGGAGGATATTCAAAAATCCGGGGATGCATTCAAAGCCCCTTCCATGGATGAAATTTCTGCCACCATTGACCAGCTCAAACCCATTCCCCAGGCAGCGTTGAAAATATTGAGAATTTTTCAATCTCCCTATCACCATATCACCGACATTACTGACGAGCTGATCAAGGATCAGGTATTGGCCGCCCAGACCCTTAAACTGTGCAATTCCGCACTGTATTCAGGCACAATCCAGGTGGACACGTTAAAAGATGCCGTACTGCTCATGGGCGAAGAAATGTTGGTGAAAACCATTGTTTGTGCTGCAGTGGACACCTATTACAAACAAAGCAGCGCATCAGGATATTCCCTGTGCCGCGGCGGGATCTTCTACCACAGTGTCGGTGTGGCAGAACTGGCTGAAAAAATCGCTGTAAAATCAAGATCCCCGTATCGAAAAACCGCCTATACCGCCGGACTGCTCCATGATATCGGCAAGGTGATTCTGGATCAATTTGTTGCAGACCGGTCGCCGCTTTTTTTCCGGAAACTTTCTCAGGGTAAAACAGATTTTCTGACCTCGGAAAAGAAACTGCTGGGCATTACCCACAGTGAAGCGGGTGCGATTCTGGCCAAGCGATGGCTTTTTTCCGGGGCACTGCACCAGGTGATCCAGTACCATCACACCCCGGAAAAAGCACAGGACGACAAAGCGCTGATTTATATCGTCAACCTGGCAGATTATCTCATGGAAAAATTCAGCACCGGCTTTGAACTGGAAAAAATGGACCCGGACGGATTTGAAATCGCCCTTGACCATTGCGGCCTGACTGTGGCAGATATTCCAGAACTGGTGGATACCATTCCGCTGAAAGTATTTAAAAATGAGGATTTCTGATCTGAAAAAACCAACACCCATGACTGTTTCAGACAAACACCAGGTTTTAAGAGGCCTGCCTTCAGTGGATCATCTTTTAAGCTGCATACAGCAGGACACCCGGTTTGCAGAAATTCCCCGCAATGTCTGCCTGACATGCACCCGGACTGTCCTGGACCGGTTCAGACAGGATATCCTGGCAGATGGCTGTCCTGAAACGGATGATTCCGCCATTCTGCAGGAGATTTTTTCAGCAGCCCTGCGCAAAACCGCCCCCCGGCTGGTCAACCTGATCAATGCCACTGGCGTGGTACTGCATACCAACCTTGGGCGGGCCCTTTTATGCGATGATGCCCTGGACAATATCCAGGCCATTGCTGCGGGATATTCCAACCTTGAATTTAATATTCCAGCCGGCAGGCGTGGGGTGCGGTATGCCGCAGTGGATGAACTGATCTGCGAACTTACCGGTGCCCAGAGCGCCATTGTGGTGAACAACAATGCCGGAGCTGTCCTGCTGGCACTGAACACCCTGGCCGAACACACCCAGGTGGTGGTTTCCAGGGGCGAGCTGGTTGAGATCGGCGGTTCATTCAGGATTCCGGATGTCATGGCCAAAAGCGGGTGTCTGTTAAAAGAAGTGGGCACCACCAACCGCACACACCTGCGGGACTATGAAAGTGCGGTGTGCGACCGGACCGGGCTGTTTTTAAAAGTCCATGCCAGCAACTACCGCATCGAGGGATTTACTGCCAGCGTCAGCCTGGCAGATCTGGTCGGCCTGGGCCGGCAAATGAACATCCCGGTTATGGAAGATCTGGGCTCTGGCACCCTGATCGATTTTTCAGCCTATGGCCTGGCTGCAGAACCCACGATTGCCGATTCCGTCCGCGCTGGCGCCGATATTGTCACCTTCAGCGGCGATAAACTGCTGGGCGGTCCCCAGGCCGGCATCATTGTCGGCAGCAACGCCGCCATTGACCGGATCAAAAAAAATCCACTGACCCGGGCGCTGCGCATCGACAAAATGACCCTGGCTGCCCTGGAATCCACGCTAAAACTGTACAGGGATGAACCAACTGCCATCCGGAAAATCCCAACCCTGAGAATGCTCACCATGCCTTTTGATCAGATCTGTAAAAAAGCAGACCTTCTGTTCACACGGCTCAAGGCAGATATCGGAACAGCAGCAGAAATCGCCCTGGCAGACATGAGTTCCCGGCCCGGCGGCGGATCATTTCCCGAACTTCAGCTGCCAACCCGATGCGTGACCATTGTGCCTGTGTCCCTGTCTGTCTCCAGACTGGAACAGGCCATGCGGCAGGCACCTGTGCCGATTATCGGACGAATTGATCAGGACCGGTACATTCTGGATCCCCGGACAATTCTGGACGGACAAGAATCCCTGATTTCATCAACCCTATCCACGATACTGGTAAAAAAATGACACCCAAATTTTCATCAAAAGAGATTCATTTTTTAAAATCTGACGCTGATGATTTTTCAGTGACCCCGCCTGAAACGTTTCTGGCCGACCTGCTCCTGGATCCATCCCCCCAGATTCATGCCTTTGAAAAACGACTGGAAAAATCCAGAATTCCAGGCCGGTCTTTCCTGTGCGCTGTCATTCAAGTCGCTTCCCATGCTTCGGCCGCTGTCATTGAAAAAGCACCTGACACCCTTGAAACGACCTTCAGTTCTTTTCTCGGCAACAACAGAGGGGTCTGGGAAAGTTTCAACACCACCACATTTGCACTGGCTTTCTGGGATTATGACAATGAAAAAAACGCATCCAGGCTTCTGGACACACTGAAAGAAAAAATTCATACCGCCTTGAAAACCGATATCCTCATGGGGGTGGCTGTATTTCCATTTCACACCTTCTCAAGAACCCAGACATTTGCCAATGCCCTCAAAGCCATTGACCATGCTGCCTTTTTCGGGCCGGACACCCTGATCCATTTTGATGCCACTTCCCTGAACATCAGCGGTGACCGGTTTTACCAGATGGGGAAATTTGATCTGGCCATCCAGGAATATCAAAAAGGACTTGAGCTCAAACCCAAAGATATCAACCTGATCAACAGCCTTGGGGTCTGCTACGGTGTCATGGGAGAACTTGACAAGGCCAGACAGCAGTTTGAATCTGCCATGAAAATCAATGCCAATGAGGTCATGGTGGTGTATAACCTTGGTCTGCTCAGCCAGATCAATTCTGACACGGACAAGGCCATTGTTTATCTGAGAAAAGCCCACGGCATCAATGACCGGGTTTTTGAAGTTGAGGTGCTGCTGGCCCGGCTTTTAAAACAGAAGAACCAGCCGGATGCCGCCTTGAAACACCTGGATGCTGCTGCCGGGGTCAACCCGGAATCCGCCCAGGTCGCCCGGATGAAAGGTGAAATTTTCCTTGAAAAAAAACACCCCCAGGATGCTGCCAGGCAATTCAACCTTGCCATCAAGCGCAACCCCTCTGATGCTGTTTCATTGTCTGGATACGCCAAATCCCTGGCCATGCAGAACAAAAACCTGAACATTGCCTTGAGTTTTGCCAGAAACAGCCTCGCCCTTGATCCGGAAAATTCAACCTTCAAAAAACGCCTGGCAGCCATTGTGGACAAAATCGAGAATTCTTCTGCCGAAGAACAGACCATTAAAACTGCATAGAAAACAAGGATTTTTTCTCCCATGGAACAGATTGTCCGCCAATGTGTTGAAGAAAATATTGCTGCGACACAGGCATTTTTCAACCAGAACCTCCAGCAGATCGAAACCTGCGCTGTCATGATCAAAACCGCTCTGGACAACGGCAACAAACTCCTTTTGTTCGGCAATGGCGGCAGTGCTGCAGACTGTCAGCACATTGCCGCGGAATTTGTCAACCGTTTCCAGATGGAACGATACCCGCTTCCCGGCCTTGCCCTGACCACAGACACCTCTGTCATCACCAGCATTGGAAACGACTATTCCTTTGACGATATTTTTCTCAAACAGATCCAGGCCCTGGGAAAACCTGGGGATATTTCCCTTGGCATTTCAACCTCCGGAAACTCTCCCAACGTAATCAAAGCCATGACAGAAGCCAGGCGCATGGGCCTTAAAACCATTGGATTTTCCGGTCGGAACGGGCAGCTTGCCCAGTTGAGCGATGCTGCCTTCTGTGTGAATTCTCCTGTAACCGCACGGATACAGGAAATACATATCCTGCTGGCCCATATTCTGTGCGACCTTGTGGAAAGGATGATCGTTGATGCCTGATACATTTAAACATCTGGATTACAGCCGGTTGAAAACCTATTCCATCATGGACCGCCACAGCACGGTAAGTGTCAAGGACTTTTCGCAGCCATGGAAGAACAACGGCCGGTTTTCCGATTTCCTGGACACCCTGCCGGCCATTCTTGCCGGAAACGATATCCGTGATGTCATCCATGCCATCAGCCTGGCAGCCAGAAACAGGCGGCCAGTATGTTTTGCCATGGGCGGCCATGTCATCAAAACCGGCATGTCCCCCCTCTTGATTGATCTGATGCAAAAAAAGATCATCACCCTTGTGGCCATGAATGGTTCAGGGATTATTCATGACCTGGAAATCGCCCTCACCGGAAAAACATCTGAAGATGTGGCTCAGACCATTGGCAGCGGCAGCTTCGGCATGGCAAGAGAAACCACCGCCCTGATCAACCAGGCCATCAAAAATGCCCATGCCCAATCCATCGGCCTGGGACGGGCTGTCGGCAGCCTGATTCTGGAAGAAAACCTTGAATACAGGACCAGCAGCCTGACAGCCAGCGCAGCTGCGCTGGACATCCCGCTCACCGTACACGTCGCCATTGGCACCGACATTGTCCATATGCACCCGGATTTTGACGCTGCTGCCTGTGGCGCCGCATCCCATTATGATTTCAAGGAATTCGCATCCCACATCACCCGCCTGGAGAACGGGGTCTTTATCAATGCCGGATCAGCCGTGATCCTGCCTGAAGTCTTTTTAAAGGCCATTACCCTGGTACGAAACCTTGGCCACACCGTGGATGAATTTACCACGGTCAATCTCGATTTTATCCGCCATTACCGCCCCATGACCAATGTGGTGAATCGACCCACCATGGGAAAAGGAAAAGGGATCAGCCTTGTGGGCCATCATGAAATCCTGATTCCCCTGATCGCCGCAGGCGTGATCGAAGCAACCCAGCCAAACCCTGACTGATTTCTTGACATGGATCAAGTTCATTCCAGCCCGGCAATGATATAGGCTATGGAAATGATATCCACCATGGGAATGAACGCTTTACATCAGGGGCAAGTCATGTCAACTCACACACGTTTCATTGCAAGAAAAGCGGTGCAGATCGCATTTTCAATACTGGTAATCACCATCGGAATACAGTTTTACCTGTTTGTCTTTCAGGCGGAAAAAGGCATTCTTCCCGGAATTGACAGGCCTCCCGGGGTGGAAGCATTTCTCCCCATCAGCGCTCTGGTCAGTCTGAAACACCTGGTTTTCACCGGCACCATCAACCGGGTTCATCCATCCGGTCTGGTGATCTTTTTGATCGTCTGCTCAACCGCCCTGCTTGCCAAAAAAGGATTCTGTTCGTGGGTATGCCCATTTGGGCTGCTGTCCGAATTTCTGGCCAGAATACACCGCAGAATCTTTTCAAACGGCCTGACCCTTCCTGTATGGAGTGACATGCCTCTCAGGAGCCTGAAATATCTCCTTGCAGGCTTTTTTATTTACCAGATCTTTTTTAAAATGTCCCGCAGCAGCATCGAACAGTTCATACACAGCCCTTACAACCGGTTTGCCGACATCAAGATGCTGACCTTTTTCACCCAGATTTCTCAAACGACGGTCATCGTTCTGTCAGCCTTGTTTGTCCTGTCCATTCTGATTCGTCACTTCTGGTGCCGGTATCTTTGTCCCTATGGTGCGATTTTAGGAATCATCGGGCTGTTCAGTGCCGGCCGGATCACCAGAAACCCATCCCATTGCACAACGTGTGGGAAATGCGAAAAAAACTGTCCCAGCCATATCCCTATCCGACAGAAAACACAGATTCATTCGACTGAATGCACCGCCTGCCTGTCCTGCGTAAAAGCCTGTCCTGAAAACCAGGCCATTGGATTTTCATTTTTCAGGATACCAACAGGACCGGTCGGCCTTGCTCTGGTGATCGTCTGTCTGTTCGCCGCAGGAATTGCCACGGCCAAAATTACCGGCAACTGGCAAAATGATATTCCCAAAAAGGCCTATGTCGATGTGATCTCCCAGGACAAACTCCGCTCGTACGGGCATCCTTGAAAAATACTGACTTGAAAATATGCGGTTAAACGATTATATTGGTTTGTTCAACCGATAAAACAATGCATGAGGTTAAAACAAATGCCAATTTATGAATATCAGTGCAATGCCTGTGACAAACAGTTTGAAACCCTTGTCATGGGAAGCACAAAACCGGTATGTCCATCCTGCAGCAGTCTGGATCTGTCCCGACTGATGTCTGCCTGCGGGTTTATTTCAAAATCATCCGGTCCCGGCGGCCAAACCCAGGTAAAATCCGCTGCCGGCGCTTCCGGATGCAGCAGTTGTTCGTCTGCCAGCTGTTCATCCTGCGGGATTGGATAGGGGCATGAAAAAACATATCATCATCGGTACCCGTGGGAGCCAGCTTGCCCTGTGGCAGGCCGATTTCATCAAATCAGAAATTCAACGGATGTTTCCGGATCTGGCCGTGGATCTGCGCATTATCAAGACCACCGGAGATCAGATCACTGATCGGCCCCTGGCCATGGTCGGGGGCAAAGGCCTGTTTGTAAAAGAAATCGAGGCCGCCCTGCTGGCAGGCGAAATCGACCTGGCGGTTCACAGCATGAAAGATATGCCTGGCGAGCTTCCCCAGGGCTTGACCATCGGCGCAATTCCCAAACGGGAAAATCCTCTGGATATTCTCATTTCACGGGATGGCCGCCTGCTGGCAGATTATGAAAAAGGTGCCAGAATCGGCACATCCAGCCTCAGGAGAGCCTCTCAGATCAAGCATGCCTATCCAGATGTCACCATCGCCTCCATCCGGGGAAACCTGGATACCCGGATCAAAAAACTCAGAGCCGGAGAATATGATGCCATTGTTCTGGCTGCAGCCGGTCTGAAGCGGCTGGGGATGGAACACCAGATCACTGAATACCTGGATGAATCCATCATGACCCCGGCTGTGGGCCAGGGTGCCCTGTGCGTTGAAACGCGGGAAAATGACCCGGATATCTCCGGGATCATGGCACAACTGAATCATCCTGATACCCAGGTCTGTGTAACAGGCGAGCGGGCCTTTCTGAAACAGATTGAAGGCTCCTGCCATATTCCTGTGGCCTGTTATGCCAGAATACAGGATCAGATCATCAGCATGACCGCTGTTGTGGCATCTGAAGATGGAAAGACCCTGGTGAAGGAACATGCGCTTTCTCCGGCAGACAAGGTGATTGAATCCGGCCGCGAACTGGCAATGCTGGTGCTTGAAAAAGGGGGAAAAACAATATTGGAGCAACTGAATACCCATGACAAATAAGACAGGCAAGGTCTATCTGATCGGTGCTGGCCCCGGCGATCCGGGCCTTTTAACCATAAAGGCAAAAGAATGCATCCAGCGGGCAGACGTGGTGGTGTATGACTATCTGGCATCTCCTGTTCTGCTGAATTATGCCAAACCGTCAGCTCAGATCATTTATGTGGGCAAAAAAGGAGGCGATCACACCCTGACCCAGGATAAAATCAATCAGCTCCTGGTGGATACTGCCAAACAGGGCCATGATGTTGCCCGGCTCAAGGGAGGCGATCCATTTGTTTTCGGAAGGGGCGGAGAAGAAGCCCAGATGCTGTTGAGCCACGGGGTAACCTACGAAGTGATTCCCGGTGTCACCTCAGCAATTTCCGCACCGGCCTATGCCGGAATTCCAGTGACCCACAGGGATCATACCTCTTTTGTTTCCTTTATCACCGGCCATGAAGACCCCACCAAAAAAGATTCAAACATGCAGTGGGATATCTTTGCAAAATCCAATGCCACCCTGGTATTTCTCATGGGAGTGAAGAACCTGCCCCATATCGTTAAAAATCTGGTGGCAAACGGTAAAGATCCAGACACGCCTGTCGCCCTTGTCCGATGGGGAACCACTGCCAAACAGCAGACCGTTACCGGGACTCTGGAGACCATTGTTGACAAGGTTCAAGCAGCTGGACTGAAATCACCTGCCATCATTGTGATCGGACCTGTGGTTTCGTTACGGGATGAACTGGCCTGGTTTGACCGCCGGCCTTTGTTCGGCAAACGCATTGTGATCACCCGGGCCCGGGCTCAGGCCAGTGATCTGGTGGCACAGCTCTCTGATCTGGGCGCACACTGTATCGAAATCCCCACGATCCGGATTGAACCGCCCAAAGACCTTACCCCCTTGATGACAGCCATTGAAAAGATCTCAGAATACGACTGGCTGGTGTTTACCAGTGTCAATGGTGTGAAATTTTTCTTTGACACCCTGTATGCCGCAGGAAAAGATGTCAGGGTGCTGGGACATCTTCAATTTGCCTGTATCGGTCCGGTAACCAAAGAACGGCTCAGGGATCATGGTATCGTCAGTGACATCCTGCCGGAAACCTATCGCGCTGAATCTGTTGTGGATGCGTTTTCCACTGTGGCGATCAACGGCAAAAACGTACTGCTGCCCCGCGCCAAAAAAGCCAGAACCATCCTGCCGGAAGCGTTAAGGCGGATGGGCGCTGTCGTGGATGAGGTCATCGCCTATGAAACCCGGATGGATACCCAGAAACAGCAGGAATTGATCTCGCTTCTCAAGACTCATGACATTGATGCCGTAACATTTACCAGCTCTTCCACTGTGTCCAACTTCATGGAACAGCTGAAAGATGAAGATGCGGCGGCATTGCTGAGCAGTGTTGTCACAGCCAGCATCGGTCCGATTACGTCAGATACAGCCAGAGCATTGGGGATCACCCCGGATATTGAAGCTGAGGAGTACACGATCCCCGGACTTGTTTCTGCTGTCCTGGCCCATTATACCCCGGATCGACAGCACTGATGATCGCCGGGAACCGCCCGATAAATTATCTTCGGATCTCGATTACGGATCGATGTAATTTCAGGTGCCGGTACTGTGTTCCCATCTCTCCGTTCAAGGTGATCCCCCATCATAAAATTGCCCGGTATGAAGAAATTCTGCGGATTACCCGAATCGCCTGCGACCTGGGGATCACCAAAATACGGATCACTGGCGGTGAACCTTTTGCCCGCAAGGGTGTTTTCTCGTTTCTTGAACAACTGTGTGCCATCAAAGGGGTGGAAGATATCTCGATCACCACCAACGGCGCCCTGCTGAGCCGGAAAAAACTTCAGCATCTTATCCGGCTGGGCATCCGCCGCCTGAATTTCAGCCTGGATACCCTTGATCCGAAAATCTTTCAGACCATTACCCGGACAGATCAGTTTCACACCGTATGGAAAATGATCTGCTGTGCCCATGACCTGGGTATCCAGCCGGTGAAAATCAATACCGTGATATTAAAAGGAATCAATGATCATGAAATTGAGGACATTGCCGCACTGACGCTCACCTGGCCCTTTCATATCCGGTTCATCGAATACATGCCCATGGGAGACCGGGCCATCACGGCAGATCAACAGATCCTGAGCACTGAAATAAAAGAGCGGATCACCTCCCGATTTGGATTGCTGACTGCCTGTGAAAAAACAAAACATGACGGACCCGCCAAAAAATTTCGCATCAGCGGTGCCAAAGGCATTGTGGGATTTATCACACCGGTCAGCTCCCATTTCTGTGCAGAGTGCAACCGCCTGAGACTGACCTCCAGAGGAACGCTCCGGCCCTGTCTGCTGAACAATTATGAACAGGATATCATCACCCCGCTCCGGAACAACGCCACTGATGGAATGCTCAAACACATTATCCTGGATGCATTGACCCATAAGCCGGCTGCCCATTCTCTTGGTGATCCGGACTTAAGCCCTGTCCCGTTTTCCCATATGACTTCCATTGGCGGATAAAACACCTGGCAGATGATTTTTTATTTTTTTCGAACATTTTCTGATTTGCGGTGTCAATCTCAGCAGACACACCCTCAAAAGGGGGTGAACTGTTAACACCTGAACGGAGGATTTTTCATGAAAAAATTTATTGCAACCGCCACCGCGGCCATCCTGATGATCTGCCTGTCAAGTGTTTCTGCAAGTGCAGGATCAGCCAGACGTCATACCATAGAAGGAATCATGATCGGAACCGGTGTTGCCATTCTGGGCGCTGCCATCATCGATGAAATCCACTCAGATCCTGTGGCCTACCAAGGGCACCAACGCCAGGATCGTTACACCAGAAAAGATCGCAGACACGGACCCGCCCGCCATCTGCATCCGAAATACAATGCACACCGCGGACCTTCAGGATACTGGAAAATGGAACGTATCTGGGTGGCGCCGACGTATGAAAAAAGATGGAATCCAGGCCATTACACCCGAAGCGGACAATGGGTTCCCGGCAGATATGAATCATTCATGATTGCAGAAGGGTATTATCAAACAAGAAAAGTGTGGGTCCGCCATTAATCCAGGTGGCGTGCATCCTCTAACGGATTGTGAATACACTGAAAACCAAAATTGGCAAAGCAGCGGAAAACGATCTTGTTGAACGCCTGAAAAGCGGCCAGCAATGGGCATTCAACCGCCTTGTCCACCTTTACCAGGATCGGCTGCTCAAAATTGCCTACGGGATCACCTTTGATCATGAAGAGAGCCTGGAGGTGGTGCAGGATGTGTTTGTCAGTGTATTCAACAATATTGCCGACTTCAGGCAGGAAGCAACGCTGGCCACCTGGCTGACAAAGATCACCATCCACCACTGCCTGAACTGGAAGCGAAAATGGATGCGGCGGTTTAAATGGCACCACCGATCCATTGAAAAAGACGATGACCCCATGCTGACAAATGAACACACCAACAGCCCGAATCCGGAACAGCAGATCCGGGAAAAACAGATGGAGCGTACCGTGATGAATGCCATTGGAAAACTGCCGGAAAAACTGCGGGTGGTACTGGTGCTCAACGCTTTTGAAGGGCTTTCTTACGACCAGATTGCCGACACCCTGAACATCAGAACAGGGACTGTCAGCTCGCGCCTTTATGCCGCCCGGAAAAAACTTCTGGCAGAACTGGAAATCACGCCATCAAGGGGGAAAACAGATGACAAAACACCCGTGTGACAGCTATACAGCTGACGTTCTCAGCCGGTTTGTAGACCGGGAGCTTTTGCCTGAACACCTCCTTGCGGTAAAAAATCATCTCAAGGAATGCAGGGAGTGCAGGGCGCTGGTCAATGGATTTGCATCCCTTTCCCCTGTGTTTTCCAACGGTGCCCAGCAGGCGGTTGCCGCAATGGATACAAATGATCTTCAACAGCGACTGAACAGAAAAACACGGCCGCAATCCGGCAGCAGAACATCCGGCAGACCCCTGCGCTTAAAGCTGGCATTTCTGGCCACCATTCTCTTGATCAGCATTGTTTCCGTACAAAACGTTTTTTTTTCTGTTCCCGAACCCAGCGCCATCGTAAAATCTGTTGACACGGAAAGCGCTTCG
The DNA here is from genome assembly GCA_011390435.1 of Desulfobacteraceae bacterium. The sequence goes on from JAABSK010000006.1 coordinate 29,120, forward strand.
GTTATGATAATTGAAACGCAAAAAACCAAACATACGATTATCTGGTTTTCAGAAACCTGATACAAAAAGGGAAATCATGCTCAGAATCATAAATATCATGGTATTGACCGCAGGGATCTTGTGTATGATTGTCCACCCTGTTCTGGCGCAAACCCGTATCCTGACCGGCATTAAAGTCATTCACGCATCCACAGGCAGCCGGCATGTTGATCCCGGACTTGAAGCCATTGTCCCTGAGTTGACATCGGTGTTCAAATATACATCATACCAGTTATTAAAAGATGACACCCTGAACTTAATCCCCGGCCAGCGCGGCGAAGTCACGCTTCCGGGAAACCGAACCCTGGTTATTTTTCCCCAGAAGACAGACGGCAGCCGTATCCCCTATGACATTTCAATCCAGAAACGCGGGAAAATTATCTTCAAAACACGAATCCTGCTGAACAACAACAGCAGCATCACCATTGGTGGCCCGCAATTCAATAACGGCACCCTGCTGTTCAACATATCCGGGTCTGCCAGTTGATCTGGCGGACTTTATAATTCGTTTTTTAACACCGCCTCTTTGTTGGACCCCAGCAGAATGGCCAGCCATTTTGTATCGTCATCTTTGCTCAGGGCAATTTTGACCACCATGGTCAACGGCACAGACAACAGCATGCCCACCGGCCCGAGCACCCATCCCCAGAAGGCCAGGGATAAAAACACCACAAGGGTTGACAGACCGGTTCCCTGACCCATCACCCTGGGCTCGATCACGGATCCCACCAGAATATTGACAATCAGAAATCCGATTCCGGCAATGCCTGCAGACACCGGCCCCAACTGGACAAGGGCCAGCAGAACTGCCGGAATTGCGGCAATAATCGAACCAATATTGGGAATGTAATTCAGCAAAAAAGCAAACACACCCCACATGATCGGAAAATCAACACCCTGGATCATCAGCCATACGCTGATGGCAATACCGGTTCCCAGACTGGTGAGGGTCTTGATGCCCAGATATTTGTTCACGCCTGAAATAATCTGTGAATATGTTTCAAGGTCAGAGCCGTCATCCTGAAGAATGGCCCGCAGCTTATTGGGGAAACCAGCAGCTTCAAAAAGAATGAATATCAGTGTCAAAAATACAAAAAACGTATTGGTCAACACACTGCCAAGACTGTTGAGGGTATTGGCGACAATCTTCAGACTGCTGCTGGGATTGAATATCTCTGTGAGCCGTTCGGTTTCAACAGAAAATCCATATTGATTTAAAAGCTGAAGACTGTCGGAAATAATGAATTTCAAGCGATTCTGATAAAACGGCACATTTTGTGAAAAATCCGCAACCGATGACGATACCAGTGTCACCAGAACCACCTGAGCCGCCACAACCCCTAAAATCAGAAGAACAATACCCAGAAAACTGGGCACGCCTCTTTTCTGCATCCAGAACAACGGCGGTGCACAGATAATGGCCAGAAAAACCGCCAGCAGAAACGGAACCACAAGAGCAGACGCTGCTTTGATTCCTGCCACCACAATGACAAAAGCGGCACAGACCATCACCGCTTTTTGGGCGGTAATATCCTGCTTCATGCCATTATTCCGGACTGGATTGATCTGTTTCATTCTCAAAGGCATACAGGGTTTCAATGATGAAATGCACATATTGATAACATTTTTGCTCAGCAATCCCGGAAGATCTGAACTCCTGATATGCACCGGGTATTGAAAAGTCAATGCCCAGAAGATCCTGGCAGTTGACATGCCCGAATGTGTCGCCAAAGGATTTCACCAGACGGGTGGCATGCACCCTTGACCTGTTTCTGGCCTGCTTGGCCTTTGCTTTATCTGCCAGGGGGGTTCGGTGAACCAGGCCGAGGGTAATGGCAGCCCCGGAGACCGCACCACAAGTTGCCTTGTTTTCACCGCTGATGCCACCCATAAACGGAATGCCTGCCCACAGCAGATTTTCATCTTTCATATCGTACGCTTCCCACATGACCTGCAGGACAGCCGGACCTCAGTGATAACCTTTTGTCATATATTCCAGTGCCATCTGCTTTGCTGTTTCCAGCGGTACTGCCATTTTCATGTCATCTTCCTCCTGTCAAACTTTTGGGTTTAATACACTCTTTTGATGTTTACCAGTCGCAGAATCCTAAGGCAAGTTTTTATCACAAAAGAGATGCGATCTCCATGGCACATGAAGGCTCCAGCTTGACAGAAAGCACTGGATAAGGCATGGTAAACAGACCATGAACGAACAATTTGAATCCATCGTCCGGCAGATCAGCTGTGTACTCCTGGGAAAAGAACCCCAGATACGGCTGGCTCTGACCTGTCTGTTTGCAAAAGGGCACCTGCTGATTGAAGACTTACCAGGTGTGGGAAAGACCACCATGGCAAAGGTTCTGGCCAAATGCCTGGGTCTTGATTTTCAACGCATCCAATTCACCAGCGACATGTTGCCAGGCGATATCCTGGGCCTTTCAGTATTTGATCAAAAGGCAGGCACCTTTCATTTTCATCCCGGCCCGGTATTCACACAGGTGTTGCTGGCAGATGAGATCAACCGTGCCACACCCAAAACCCAGAGCGCTCTGCTCGAAGCCATGGAAGAGCAGCAGGTGACCATCGAAGGCGAAACCCGGCCGTTGAAACAGCCGTTTTTTGTGATCGCCACCCAGAATTCCCTGGAACATTCAGGTACGTTTCCATTACCGGAGTCCCAGATGGACCGGTTCCTCATGCGGATTACGCTGGGGTACCCTGACCGGGAAGCGGAAAAAAAAATCTTAAAAGGCCGGGGCGCCCAGACGGTTATGGACACGATGGATCCATGCATGATACATGATGATGTGGCCCGCATTCAGTCGGCAATCGATGCTGTCACGGCCTCGGATACATTTATTGATTATCTTCAGGATATCATCCACTTCACCCGGACGTCTCCCCTGTTTCACGTGGGTCTGTCTCCCCGGGCAGGACTGGCCCTTCAGCAGGCCGCAAGGTCCTGGGCGTATCTTCACAACAGAGACTACATGATTCCGGAAGACCTGCAGGTGGTTCTTCCCTGGGTGGCCGGACACCGGCTTCGTTCCCGTGCAGACGGTGTTGAGATTCCGCAACCCCGGCTGCTGGAAATTTTTGCCCAGGTTCCGGTCCCCATTTGATTTTCTAACGATGAA
>JAABSK010000006.1:32305-32544 GCA_011390435.1 Desulfobacteraceae bacterium
CCGGATCAACACCCCACGCCACTGCCGTTTTCCATTCAGCGCAGACAGCTGTATATCCTGCCGACAGCCCACGGTTTTTTGTTTCTTGTCATTCTGTCCGCCATGCTGCTGGGATCTGTCAATTATAACAACAATCTTGGTTTTCTCCTGGTTTTTCTGCTGGGCAGCATCACCCTGGTGTCAATCCTCCATACCTACCGGAATGTGCTGGGCCTGACTTTTCTGTCGATATCCGCAGA
>JAABSK010000069.1 GCA_011390435.1 Desulfobacteraceae bacterium
AAGGGTGTCTACTTTGTCCAGATCAATGCCCAGTGCTGCGGCATTGTTGACAATCGCCAGGCCCTGGCCTGTATCAAACAAAATGGTCTGATCAGGGGTCTGGATGAGAAAGCTGAGGCCGTGTTCTGCCATCAGCGGGGATAAGCTGGCGGTTACCGTATTTTCCACAAGAGTGGTAATTTTTATATTCGGCATGGGACTGTCTCCTTTGGGTTAAAAAAAAGAATTTAAAGCAAGACATATGCCAGCCAGTTGCGGATCAAACAGCCTGCACCGGTGTTCAGTCGGACAGATAATATTCCACTGTGGACACCACCCGCACCTGTTTGATGTGCGGGTTGTTCCGATCCCGGCTGGTGATGGAAAACTGGCCCTGGGATGCCCGTCTGATTTTCCCAAGAGAGCTTTGGGAATCCTTTGCAAATTTCTGGGCAACTTCCCGTGCCATTGTCGTGGCTTCTTCGATCATCTCCGGTTTGACATCATTCAGGCGGGTAAACAGATACTCGGTCTGGGACTGATAGTCCTGTCCGGTGAATACAATCCCCTGTTTGCCCAGCTGAGACAAGGATCCCATGATGCCGCGCACGGTATCAATTTTTTTTGAATATACAGTGATGGTCTGGATAGCGGTATACCGGAATTCAGCCCGTTGGGCATCGGCGTATTGCTGGGCAGACTTGTCGGTGATGGACGGAGCCGCAATGGTGATCTCGTGGGCCGGGATATTATTTTTTTCCAGATAGGCCTGAATTTTTTCCGAGTGCTGGTCAATCGTTGTGTACAAGGCCGTCAGATCGTTTTCCGCCACTGTGAACTGGATGGGCCAGATAACGATATCTGCTGTGAATTCCCGCTGGGAAAGCCCTTTGACTGTCACGCTGCGTTCATACATCTTATAATCAATGGCAGCAGAATATATCCAATATCCCAAAAGGGTCAGGCCGATAACGATAAACCCGCCCAGAACGGCAAATGCAGATGTGCTTGATTTTTGCATCATTGTTTCCTTTTCCTGATGGTTGATCCTGGTCCCGAAAAATCCTTCAGACCGATCAGGTCAATATAGTGCGGGCATGGCAGGTTCGTCAAGGCGCAATTTTGAGACTGGCTGCTGTACCGGGTGTTCCGGCGCAGCGGTTCAAAACGCGGCACTGGTTGACAATGGACCTGGATTTCTTATTTTATTGAATTTGGAGTTTCAAACATGGCAAGATCACAAAAATATCTTGGTGACCGGGGCATGCTGCTCATGCTGGCACTGACCAGTTCTTTTCCACCGCTGTCAACTGATCTGTACCTGCCGGCACTGCCCCGGATGATGGCTGACTTTGGTGCGGCCAAAGCCCATTTGAACCTTACCCTGAGCCTGTTTTTTATCTTTTTTGCCGTGTCCCTTCTGATCTGGGGGCCACTGAGTGACAAGTATGGCAGAAAGCCTGTTTTAATAACAGGCCTGGTAATCTATGTGCTGTCCAGCGTCATGTGTGCACTTGCAGGCAGTATTTCGCTTTTGATCGTTTTTCGTATCTGCCAGGCAATTGGTGGCGGTGCTGCCACGGCTGTGTCCACCGCTGTGGTAAAGGATCATTTCACCGGTGAAAAACGGGCCACTGCCCTGGCAATGATCATGACCATGGTGATCATTGCACCGGTCATTGCACCGCTTCTGGGAGCTTTTTTGCTGAAAATTGCATCCTGGCATGCGATTTTCTGGACGCTGGCCGGTATTGGTACGCTGGTGCTTGCGGTATCGTTTCTGCTGCAGGAAACGCTGCAGGAACGCTATGCCGGCTCCCCTCTTGCATCTTTCGGTCGTCTGGCAGTGGTATTGAAAAACCCGGGGTTTTCTGTGCTGCTGGGGATTTTTTCCAGTGTGACCATGCCGTTGATGGCTTTTTTAGCGGCTTCGTCCTATATCTATATCCAGGGGTTTGGCCTGAGCGAACAGGTGTTTTCCTTTTATTTTTCTTTGAATGCCCTGTGTGCCATGGCCGGACCCATGCTGTTTCTTCGCCTGTCCAGGTGGTTCCGTTCTGAAATAATCATCACCGGCTGCTTTGGCATATTGGCTGTCAGTGGATTTTTCGTATTTTTCATGGGAAAGATATCTCCGGTGCTGTTTGCACTGTTCATGGGACCTGCCACCATGAGTATCCTGGCCATGCGGCCGCCCAGTGCCAACCTGATGCTGGAACAGCAGGATACCGACAGCGGTTCTGCATCCGCCCTGATCAACTGCTCCGGCATGATTATGGGCAGTATGGGCATGTTTCTGGTGTCCAGGGACCTGCCGTTCCTGATTCCCACACTGGGCGTGCTGCAATGCACGATCGGGATTGTTGGGGGCGGACTGTGGATGATCGTGCGTAAAAAAAAGTTCATCCGGCAGGCGCCTGCCGGAAAATAGACAGTTCGGAATACGCGGATTGATTGACAGTTCAGGCACTTGACCCGAAAGCGCTTGTCAAAATATTTTTCCCCTGATAATACTCAGTCAGTTTTCAATATGGAATGAGGGCAATATGCTTGTTATTTTAATCAGTTTTGCATTTGGATTCGGACTTGTTTTATCCCGCATCGGCCTGCCTCCCATGGTGGGATTTCTGGTGGCAGGTTTTGCCTACAACATGGCAGGGCTGGTACCGCCCAATGGATTGAATATTGCTGCAGACCTGGGCATTACCCTGCTGCTGTTTTCCATTGGCCTCAAGCTGGATGTGAAGGGACTTTTCAAGGCTGAAATCTGGGCCAGCACCACAATTCAGATGATAGTCACGACTATATTCATGTGTGGCGTATTGTTTCTGGGTCAAACCTTGTTTAATGCGGATTTTATGGAAATGTCCTGGCAGACCATCGTACTGCTGGGGTTTGCCCTGTCGTTTTCCAGCACGGTTTTTGCGGTCAAAGTGCTGGAAGATAAAGGGGATTTGTCTGCTTTTTATGGTAAGGTTGCCATTGGTATTTTGATTATGCAGGATATGTTTGCCGTATTGTTTTTAAGCATTTCCGCAGGAAAAATTCCAAGTATCTGGGCCCTGGTTGTTCTGGGGTTACCGTTTGTAAGACCGCTGCTATTCCGTCTGCTGGATATGTCAGGCAGAGGAGAGCTGTTTCTTCTTTGCGGATTGTTTCTCGCACTTGGCGTGGGGGCCGAGGGGTTTGCTCTGGTCGGCCTGAAAGCGGATCTGGGGGCGCTGTTTCTGGGGATTCTTGTTGCAGGCCATCCCAGGGCATCCGAGCTCTCTAAGGCCTTGTTCGGGTTTAAGGAATTAATGCTGGTCGGGTTTTTTGTTTCCGTGGGCATGACAGGCCTGCCCACGATGGAAATGATGGCGGCAGCACTGTTGCTTTGTCTTTTTATTCCCGTAAAAACAGGGATTTATCATATGGTTGTCAGCTGGTTTGGCCTGCGTGCCAGAAGCAGTCTTTTTGCTGCCTTGACCCTGAGCAATTATTCGGAATTCGGCCTTATTGTTTCAGCTATTGCCGTGAACCAGGGGCTGTTATCGTCTCAGTGGCTGATTATCATGGCCATCACGGTGAGTCTGAGTTTTGTTGTGGCCTCGCCTTTGAGCGTTCAGTCTGAATCTGTTTATCGAAAAATGTTTGCCTGGCTTGTGCGCTTTGAAAGAGATGTCTGTCATCCGAACGATGCTCCCAGCGATCCTGGCGATGTCAGGGCCATCGTCTTTGGTATGGGCCGGATTGGTGCAGGTGCTTATGATACCCTGAAAGAACGCTGGGGCACTGATATCTGCGGTGTTGAACACGCGCCGGACCGGGTTGATTTTAACCGAAGTCAAGGCCGGAACGTTGTTCTGGGGGATGCCTGTGACACGGAATTCTGGTTGAAACTCAAAAAGGACATCAATCTGGAACTGGTGGTTCTGGCAATGCCCAATCATCATGGCAATGTGTATGCCGCCCGTCAGATACGCAATATGGGTATCAAGTGCCAGGTGGTGGCCATTGCCCGGTTTCCAGAAGAGGTGGATGAACTGTCACAGATTGGCGTGTGTGCGGCATTCAATATGTATCAACAGGCTGGTGCGGGTTTGATTCAAGCTGCCATGGAAACTTTGGACGATGCAGGACGTATCAAAACTTGACTTTAAATTACCAGGCATATTATTACTCTTGGAAAGAGAATATCAAACGCATCAACCGATGATAAAAATGTGAAGGAATAAAGATGGGGAAAAATATTGTAAGCAAAATTGATCGTCAGGTCAGGATTCAGACGGTTCTGGTCAGCGTCTCAGACAAGTCCGGTCTGGAAAGTTTTATCCCGGCGCTGGTGGATATCAATCCACAGGTGGTGATTTTATCCACCGGCGGCACCTATTCAAAAATCAAAGAGATTCTGGGAGATCGTGCAGAAAACTGCCTGAAAACCGTATCTGAATACACAGGCCAGCCAGAAACCCAGGGCGGCCTGGTCAAGACCCTGGATTTCAAAATTTACCTGGGACTGCTGACGGAGACATATAATGATGCCCATCAGGCGGATTTAAAACGGACCGGAGCCAGGGCCATTGATATGGTTGTGGTGAATCTGTATCCTTTCAGCCAGACCATTGCCAGAGCCGGCGCAACCGTGGAAGATGCCAGGGGGAACATTGATATCGGCGGTCCCACCATGATCCGGGCAGCAGCCAAGAATTTCATCCGCGTAGCCTCAGTGGTCAATCCTGACTCCTATCCGCGTATCCTTGAAACACTCAGGTCCCAGAATGGCTGCCTGGCCCTTGAAGACCGTTTTGATCTGGCTGCAGCGGCATTTGAACACACGGCAGCCTATGATACCCATATTGCTGGTTATCTGGCCGCCCAGTCCACAAAGACAGTGCAGGCCTGCTACAAAGGAGAATAGAACCCATGTCTGAAGATTTGAAAAAAATGTATAAAACCATCATGGATGATCATTTCACCCCGAACCTTGAAGTGTCTTTTGTGGATGGGAATCAGCGACAGACGCTGTTTTATGAGAAAGTGTCCTGGGTGATCGACGGTGTGGAAAAAGGACTGCGGTACGGTGAAAATCCCGGACAGGAAGCTGCCCTCTATCGGCTGGTCAACGGGAATCTGGCACTGGGAAGTGCCACCACGATTTTGCCGGGAAAATATCTGGTTTCAGATATTGAATTGCTTCAGTCTGGAAAACATCCTGGAAAAACCAATCTCACCGATGCAGACAATGCCTTGAATATTTTACGCTATTTTACAGATATGCCCTGCGCGGTGATTGTCAAGCATAACAATCCCTGCGGCGCAGCCCGGGCCCAGACGCTTGAACAGGCCTATCATAAGGCTTACATGGCAGACCGGGTGGCTGCTTTTGGCGGATGTATCGCCCTGAACAGAGCCGTAGACAGAGCAACGGCTGAAGCCATTGCTGCGCAGTATGCAGAAGTGGTTGTGGCGCCGGAGTTTGAGGACGGGGTGATCGATATTCTGGGGGCAAGAAAGAACCTGCGGGTGATCCGGATCAATGCCATTGAAAAACTGCAGGAATTTATCGGACAGCGGGTGATCGATTTTAAATCCCTGATGGACGGTGGTATGGTGGCCCAGTGGTCGTTTGTCCCTGAAACACTGAGCCAAAATGATCTGGCGCTGGCAACGACTGAATACAAGGGGAAACACTATGCAGTAAAGCGGTCTCCCACAGATCAGGAATATGACGATATGCTGTTCGGATGGCTGGTGGAATCCGGAATTACCTCCAACTCTGTTATTTATGTTAAAGACAATGTCACTGTCGGCATTGGGACGGGTGAGCAGGACAGGGTGGGCGTAGCAGAGATTGCCGTGGACAAGGCATACCGCAAACTGGCTGACCGGTATTGTTTTGAGCGGTATCATGTCGGGTTTGCCGATTTGACAGATGCAGATAAACGGGCTGAAATCGAAAAGGATGTAAAAGCGGTCAAAGGTGGTCTTATCGGATCTGCCATGGTCTCTGATGCATTTTTTCCGTTCAGAGACGGGATTGATGTGGGACTGGCCCAGGGTGTCAAGGCGATTGTGCAGCCGGGTGGTTCTTTAAATGATTATCAGTCCATTGAAGCGTGTAATGAAAACAATGCCACCATGGTGTATACCGGCCAGAGAAGTTTTAAACATTAAAGGCGGTTATGCAAACAAGGACAACTGATTGCGGCGGGCATCCGCATGCTGGATAGTGACCTGGATCACATCACCGGGTTTAAGCTTGATGCCGTTGGACGGAAGCCGGGTTTCCAGCATGAATTCTTTGAGCAGCACGTTGTATTCGTCCCGGTAGACGTCCAGAACCATGGCTTCATATGCTTCGCCTCTGCGGGCCTCAAGATATTTGATAATCCAGTAGCGTTTCCGAGAGGCCTGGATACGTCCGGCATTGGTCATGGGAACGGAAATTGAATACAGAATGTTTTCCAGCTCAGTTTTTGAATAAGGTGTGCTGTATCCAAGCAGGGCTTTAATCTGGCGCTGGGTCAGCAGATCTGGATAGCGCCGTATGGGAGATGTTGCTGTTGTATATGCCTTGACCCCCAACCCGGAATGGGTTTCAGGATCTGTCCCGATAACCGCGCGGCTTAATTGCTTGCGCTGCATGAAATTCAGGCTCAGTGAAGTTTCAATCCCTTTAAACAGGCGCTGTTTCGGCTGGGCCTGGGAGCGGAAAACCGCTGGCATTTTATGGTTTGCAAGAAATTCAGCCATCAGGCTGTTGGCAAGGATCATCAGTTCAGAAATCAGCATGCGGGACGGATTTTCCCGGTCGATTTTTGCATACCCGATTTCATTGTTTTCTTCGATCCAGACGTTGACCTCCGGGAGAGTGATCTGAATGGCACCGGCTTTCAGGCGTTTTTCCCGTAGAAAGGTGGCCATTTTGTACAGCGTGGTGATGGGGTCGTTTTTTCCGTTGAGCAGATTGGCCTCGGTATAGCTCATCTGGGTGTGCACCTTGATAATGCTGGGCACAATCTCATATTCCTGGATTTCAAAAAACCGATTCATTTTGACAATCGTGCTGATGCCCGGTCGGGTCTGTCCCTCTTTCAAGCTGCACATATCTTCTGACAGGCCCTGGGGAAGCATGGGAAGTTTGTCATCGGGCATGTAAATGGAGCTGGCCCGCTCCCGTGCTGCCAGGTCGATGGGATCATCCTTTTTGATATAGGCGTCCACATCAATGATATGGATGCCAAGGGTATAACCGGTGTCTGTGGTTTCAAGACTGATGGCATCATCAAAATCCATGGTGGACTGCCCGTCAATGGTAATCAGCGGAACATGGGTCAGATCCCTGCGCAGGGGATCGTCTGAAAATGAGAGACCTTCTGTGCTGATCTGTTGTTGATGATTGAGTACCTCACTGGAGAACCGGGTTGGAATCTGCAGTGTCAACAGGTCAATGTTGATATCCGGCTCCCAGATTTCTGCCTTTACAAAAACGGCAAACAGTTGTTCGGGTGAGTTCAGAGGGGACCGTTTGATGATTTCTCTGGCAGTCATGTACTGGGGCGCATCCGTATTAAACAGGTAATAGGATTTTAAAATCTCAACAATCTGTGTATCCATGTGAACCGGAGAGCCGTTTTTGTTGTTCAGCGTACGTGTAATCCAGTCAGCTCCTTTCTGGATAAGGCGTTCCTTTTTTTCAGCATCCCGGATCTGTCGCTGTTTTGCCTCCACCTGAGCCGGTGTGTAGGGAATGAACAGCAGTTTATTGAACTTGAAATACAGCCGATCCTTGAAAAAAGCACGGATAACGGCAGATTCGTGATCTGAAGTCAATGGCGGGTCAAAACAGAAAAGGGTCATGGTGGAGATATCGATCTCTCCGGATTCTTCGTGGAGCAGTTCCCATAATTCCTTTACATCAACAGTTTCAGAAAGTTGGTCCCGGCGCAGGGTAAGGGACTTGAGATGGTTGACAATTTCATTTCGCGCAACAGTGGTATCAAGGCAGACCTCTGATATATGGGACAACCGGTTTTCAGAATAGTTGACTTCCCGGTTGTTTTCATTCAGTAATCTCAGCCGGCCGTTTTTGATCTGCAGTATGATAGCAGATATGATTTTTTGCTGGTCGATATACTCTACAATATTTCCTGTGATCATAAACCGGACAATATCAGGAAGACTGAATATTGTCAAATTGCAAAACAGATGCCAAAAAAGGGCTCCGGCTTGAAAAAGTACGGATGATAGGCTATGATTCCGCTATGGCAGACAAGGGTTTCAAAAAGAAAAAGCATCAGAAAAGAACCAAAAACGGACTCCCTGTTTTTCATTCTGACAGGGAGTTTCTGCGCGAATTTGAAAAAGCCCACCATTTATCCTGCGCACCGTTGATCACAGAGAGCAAAAAAACGGTGAAAAACCGGCACGGCGTGGAGATTATTGAACTGAAAAATGAGTCGGCAGCTGTCACTCATTCCCGGGAAACAGACAATTTTGCACAACTGCTGGAAGATTATCTGAAAACCAGACCGCTATCACCACTGAAAAAACCTGACCCTGTCCCTGTGAAAAAGCGGCTCAAACGTTATCCCGACGTACAGGTTGAACTGGATCTTCACGGATTTACCGCAGCCATTGCCCAGATCCGGGCAAGCTCCTTTTTACATTCCTGTAAAATTCAGGGACTTTTCACTGCCCGGATTATTGTGGGAAAAGGTATTCATTCAGATCATGGGCCGATTCTGCCGGATGTGGTGGAGGATGTTGTCCTTCAGATGAAACGCCGGGATATTGTCCTCTGGTATGAGTGGGAGCAAAAAAAGAAATCCAGAAGCGGAGCGTTGATTGTTTATCTCAAACAATTTGACCAATATGACTGATCTGTATTATTTACCCAGTTGATATTTTCTGACAGCCTGGTGATGTTCCGGGTAGGTTCGGGAAAAATGATGGGTGCTGTCTTTTTTGGATACAAAAAACAGATAATCGCTTTGGGCCGGATATAAAGCCGCCAGGATCGCGTGGCGGCCCGGATTGGCAATGGGTCCGGCAGGAAACCCATTGATCTGATAGGTATTATAGGGCGTTGGTGTCCGAAGGTGAATGCGTTTGATATTGCCGTCAAAATCCGGAATGCCGTAGATCACTGTTGGATCGCTTTCCAGGCGCATTTTTTTTTCCAGGCGGTTGTGGAAGACAGATGCAATTAAGGGGCGTTCATCAGGATCACCGGTTTCTTTTTCAATTATCGAGGCGAGAATGACAATTTCATGCCGGGTAAATCCCAGTGCATCTGCCTGTGCATCCATATCAGGCGTGAACACGGTATGAAAATGGTTTACCATGGTTGAAATAATGGTTTTACAACTGGCGTCTCCAGGAAAAAAATAGGTGTCTGGAAACAGATAGCCTTCAAGTGAGTCTGATGGAATGCCAAAAGATTTTACATAGGCAGGGTCGCGGCACAGTGCGATAAACTCGTTTTGGCTGCAGGAAACAAAATCTGCCAGCAACTCTGAAATCTGGCGGATGTCCCAGCCTTCTGGCACGGTCATCCGGGACAAGGCGACCCGACCGGTCAAAAACGTATTCAGAATCTGTTTTGGGGTGTCGGCTGCGGAAATGACATAATCACCCGCCTGCAGTTTTTTATCGGCATTTTTAAACCGGGCATAATAGTTGAAATAGGTGCTGTTGGCGATGATGGAGCGCTGCTCTAGCTGGGTTGAGATGTCAGACAGGTGCTGGCCCTGGGCAATGGTAAAGTGGATGTTTTCAGCTGCCGGATCAAACGGTGTGTTGAGAAATGTGCTGATGGTCCAGATGTAAAAGATACTGACAGCAGAAACCATCATGCCGGCTGTCAGGCACAGCATTAAAACCCATTTGAATTGTATTTTTCGCATAAGTGCAATCTTGAAATGATAAAGGGTATCATGCAGATACAGATACCCTTTTCATTGAAATTGAATACAGTTACTGTCTGAAAATCAGCTGATGCCGCCTGCCATGGGGAAATCACCGTCTTTGTTATAGCAGATTCGGCAGCAGTTCAGGCACCGATTCGCTTCCTGGTGCGCGGTGTCTTCCGGCAGCACCAGATCCACTTCGATAAATGAATCCAGCCGGTCCTTCACATGTATTTCAGGCATTTTTGCCCGGGGTGTCTGTTTGATGCCTGGCACAGCCGTGAAAATTGACTCTTTAATCCGTTTTTTCTGCAAAGAGTTTTTCACCGGTTCCACGGGTTCGCCTTTCAAGAACAGATCAATCGACCGGGCAGCCCGTCTGCCGCTTCCAATGGCATCCACTACCAGAGCAGGGCCGGTTGCAGCATCGCCTGCGGTGAAAATATAGGGGATGGAAGACTGAAGCCGTTCAGGATCATTGTCAATGGTGTTCCAGCGGGTCAGTTCAAGCTGGGTCATGCGTTTCTGGGGATCATCGTCCCTGAAAGCGGCATCCGGCTGCTGGCCGATGGCAGAGATGACCATTTCAACATCAAGCAGTGTTTCTGATCCTTCAACAGGTTCCGGCCGTCGTCTGCCGCTGGCATCCGGCTCGCCCAGTTCCATTTTAAGGTATTCAAGGTGCCTGACCTGTCCGTTTTCATCACCGATCACCCGTGTTGGCGCAGCAAGAAATACAAACTCGATGCCCTCTTCCTCAGAAGCCACAATTTCAACTTCATTGGCCGGCATCTCTTTCCGGGTCCGACGATAGACCATGTACACTTTTTCAAGTCCACAGCGAAGCAGGGTCCTGGCGCAGTCTACGGCAGTGTTTCCACCACCGACCACTGCCGCAGTTTTTCCAAGTTTTACATTTTGACCGCTGGACATGCGCTGCAGGAAATCAATTCCGGTGAAACACCCGTCCAGATCTTCGCCTTCAATTCCCAACGTATAATCTTTCCATGCACCCACGCCAATGAAAACGGCATGATATCCACCAGCCATCAGGGAACCCAAGCCAAAATCCTCTCCAAATTTGACATGACAGAAGGATTTGATTCCCAGGTCAAGGATGCCTTGAATTTCCCAGTCCAAAACAGCTTTGGGAAGCCGGTATTCAGGAATACCATATCTGAGCATTCCGCCAAGTTTTGGCATGGCGTCAAAAATATCCACCTGGTGGCCGATTCTTCTCAGAAAAAAGGCGCAGGACAGACCCGCAGGTCCGCCACCGATAACAGCAACTTTTTTTCCGGTGTCCGGCGCACATTTGATTGGAATCCTGGAGCCGGAGTTCATTTCATAATCCGCCACAAACCGCTTGAGCTGGTTGATGGAGACCGGTTCATCTTCAATTCCCCTCCGGCACTGATCTTCACACGGATGGGGGCAGACCCGTCCGCAGGCCAGCGGCAGTGGATTTCTCAGCCGGATGGTTTGCACCGCTTCTTTGTATTTGCCTTGCTTGAGCTGGTTGATGTACCGGGGAATATTAATTTCAGCAGGGCAGGTCTGGGAACAGGGTGCCAAGGCATCCTGTTCCTGATTGAATTTCATCAGCTGCTGGGAAAGCGTTTTGACCTGGATAATATC
>JAABSK010000070.1 GCA_011390435.1 Desulfobacteraceae bacterium
AGGGCCGGGCAGCAGCATCCCGGGCATTGACCCTTCTGGCCAAAAAAGACAACCTGTTCACCAGCGGGATCGTTGCCAGTGTTGATCCGATGAAATGCAGCCAGTGCGGTGTGTGTGTTTCCATCTGCCCGTATTCTGCACCGCAGTTTGCTGAAGATGGCCGATTTGCCGGAAAAGCTGAAATCAATGCGGTTCTCTGTAAGGGATGCGGTTTGTGTGTTGCGTCCTGCCGTTCCGGCGCACTGCATCTTCGAGGATTTGACACCCATCAGATTTTTTCACAGATCTTTGCATTAGGTGAAGTTGTATAAAGGAGAAAAAAATAATGGCACAAAAAGATATTAAAATCGTAAGCTTCCTGTGCAACTGGTGCAGCTATGGTGCAGCAGATCTTGCAGGGGTCAGCAGGCTTGAATATCCTGCTGATATTCGGGTGATCAGAATACCGTGTACCGGCAGGATGAGCCCGAAATTTATTTTGTCTGCATTAAGAGAAGGCGCGGATGCCGTATGGGTATCCGGCTGACATCCTGGCGAATGTCATTACCTGGATGGTAATTATTATGCACGACGGAAATTTGCTCTCATGGGGAACCTTCTCGAGCACATGGGGATTGAAAAAGACCGGGTTCATTTTTCCTGGATCTCGTCTGCCGAAGCCACCAAGTTTGTTGATGTGGTCAAGGAGATCTCTGAAAAAGTAAGGGCAATCGGGCCGAATCAAAAACTTGTTAAGGACTATAGTTAATAAAGGTAAGCTTATGGATACCTGTATCAATAAAATAAGGGAAATTGCTTTCGGGCTTCTGGAAAAAGAAGCTGTCAGTAAAGTGATCGGGTTCACCAGCGGAACCCTCCCCATGGCAAGCAATCCTGTTGTCATTCACTCAAAACAGGATGTGGACCAGCTTGTTTTTAATTCAACCTGCGGACTCAACCTTGCAAATTATATCCGAAATCACAAAGGTAAAATTGCAGTGGTTGCCAAAGGCTGCGATTCCAGAAATATTGTCACCCACATCGTTGAAAACCAGGTGAAACGGGATCAGATTCATATCATTGGTGTTCCCTGTCACGGTATGGTGGACAAGAAAAAAATTGCTGCCCTGTTTGATGATGATATCATTGAATTCACTGAAACCGCTGACCAGCTGATGGTCAAGTCTGCCACCCAGGAAAAAACACTGGATAAAAAAGAGTATCTCAGGGAAAATTGTCAATTGTGTCTGCACAGAAACCCGGTCATTTATGATGATCTGGCCGCAGACCTGGTTGATGAACAAACACTGGAAAATGCATTTTCAGATGTTGAAAAAATCGAATCCCTGGACAGCGATGCCAAATGGCAGCATTTTGAAAATTTAACCCAGAACTGCATCCGGTGCTATGCCTGCAGAAATGCATGCCCGCTGTGCTATTGCCCCACCTGTTTTGTGGATGAATCCGGCCCACAGTGGGTTGGAAAAGGCCAGAACAAAACCGATGTCAACACCTTCCATTTCCTCAGGGCATTCCACTGCGCCGGCCGCTGTACAGACTGCGGCGCCTGTGTCGAAGCCTGTCCCATGGATATCAATGTCAGGGATTTTACACGGAAATTGAACAAGGATGCCTTTGAAATGTTTGGCTGGGAAGCCGGCCTGGATATTGTCAAACGCCCGCCTTTGGACGCTTACAGTCCAGATGATCCCAACGATTTTATCAAGTAAATGAAAAGGGTATACTATGAAATTTATAACAATTGATAAAAAAGACTGGGCCGACGGCATTGAAAAATCCAGAAAGACCTATCAGCTGTTCGGGCCTGTTAAAGAAAAAAACGGCTTTTTGATCAAAAGCCTCGGCAAAGATGCCCTGCCGGATATGACTTATCAGGATTCTGTCATGTCTGCAAAATCTGTTTTATTTCCCCAGTCGGAAAAAATGCTGAACACCTCCCTGGATGAATCCAAGGACGGCCATCATATCATGAACCGCGCTCCTGCAGACTACTCACCGCGGGCGGTCGTGGGCATTCGCCCCTATGATGCAAAAGCGATCCAGCTGCTTAAATTGAATTTTGATACCACTGATTATCGTGACCCATACTGGTGTGATGCCTATGACGTCACCACTTTTATCGGCCTTGGCATCAATACGCCTGGATTATTTGATTTTTCACCCTCTGCCGGTTCCGGCCCGTTTGATGAAGAAGGGCTGGATGTACTGCTGGCTGACATGGATGATACCTACCTGGCCAAAATTTTAACGGATAAGGGTCAGGCCTTTGTTGATGCCTGTGGATTTACTGCCCCGGCAGATGCAACGGAAAGCCAGGTGCTTCTGGATGTATTGAAAAAAGAGGCTGAAAAAAATATTGCTTCAGCAATCCAGACAGATAAACTCAAAGAGAAAACCATTCTGGATCTCTATGAAGCACCTTTCTGGGAAGATGTTGCCTTTTCGTGCATCAACTGCGGCACCTGTACCTATGTGTGCCCCACCTGCTGGTGTTTTGACATCCAGGATGAAACCAAACAGAAAACCACGACCAGGTTCCGTCACTGGGATACCTGCATGTCTCCTTTGTTCACGCTTCATACCACCGGGCATAACCCCAGAGACAGCAAAACACATCGGGTCAGGCAACGGTTCATGCACAAGCTGAAATACTTTGTCGACAAATATGACCAGGGAACCATGTGCGTCGGATGCGGACGATGTGTCAAAAGCTGTCCGGTGAACATTGATATTCGGAAAGTGTGCAATATGATGAACGCTTACGAGAAACAAGAATAGCGAACAAAGGAGGAAAGATGCAAAACCCTTATATGCCGTATCCGGTTCGCATTGATGATATTGAAATTGCAACGGAAGATAAATCCCTGAAAACATTTAAATTCGTCTTTTTAAATCCGGAAGATGAAGAGAAGTTTTCCTACCAGGCCGGACAATTTGCAGAACTGTCCATTCCCGGTGTGGGTGAGATTCCCATCGGAATCGCTTCTTCTCCTGTTGAAAAAGGATTTGTCAAGTTTACTGTCTTCAGGGCCGGCGTTGTTACCAGTTACCTGCACAACATGAAAGTAGGCGATATCATGGGCCTCCGGGGGCCTCTGGGAAACTGGTATCCCTGGGACAAGCTGGAAAATAAAAACGTTGTAATTATCGGCGGTGGCTTTGCTTTTACCACGTTACGGTCTTCAATCGTTTACATGCTTGATCCGGCCAACCGGAAAAAATTCAAAAATATCGACGTGGTCTATGGTGCCAGATCACCTGGTATGCTTTTGTACCGCGAAGAGCTCTTTGAATGGGAAAAACGTGATGATATCAACATGCACATCACTGTAGACGGAACCGATGATCCCAACTGGCAGTACCATACCGGGTTTGTCCCGCAGGTGGTGGAAAAAAACGCACCTAAGGCAACTGAAGATACCTATGCCATTATCTGTGGTCCGCCGATCATGATCAAGTTCACCATGCCCTCTTTAACCCAGCTGGGCTATCAGGAGAACCAGATCATCATGTCACTGGAAAACAGAATGAAATGCGGCATTGGTATGTGTGGACGATGCAACATCGGCAAAGAACTTGTCTGCAAAGACGGACCTGTCTTCACGCTGGAGGAGCTGAATCAGACACCAAAAGAATATTAACCGAACTTTAATTTATATTGACAACTTACCATGGCTTAAGATATGTTAAGTTTTCAATATTTGAAGCTAAGACAGGATGTCTTAAATAATTGTAAAAAAAACACAACTTTTAGGAGGAAATTTTAAATGGCAACAGTCGATTTTAACGGGAAATCATTCGAAATAGATGAAGACGGGTTCCTTCTTGACTACAATACGTATTGTGAAGAGTGGGTTGATTATGTAAAGACCCAGGAAGGTATTGATGAACTGACAGATGAACATTGGACCCTGATCAAAGTGCTTCAGGATTATTATGAAAAAAATGGAATCGCTCCGATGGTTCGTGTTCTGTCAAAACTGACAAAATTCAAACTCAAACACATCTATGAACTGTTCCCCTCAGGACCCGGCAAAGGCGCCTGTAAAATGGCCGGCCTTCCCAAACCGACTGGATGTGTATAATTCAATAGCCATCCATTCCGTTTAGATAGATTTAAAGGCTCTGCATATCACTTGTGCAGGGCCTTTTTTATTCATAAAAAGGAGTCGCACTGGCGCTATGGCTGTTATTGACCAGAAAAATAAAATGATCCTCAACCATATTCAGGTTGACTTTCCAATCCACCCAAGACCCTATCAGATCATTGCTGACCAGCTGGGCATGGAAGAAGATGAACTGATCCTGCGGATCCGTCAAATGAAAAAAGAGATGCTGATCCGTCGAATTGGTGGAAATTTCAGCCCGGACCGCCTGGGATACCACTCGACGCTGTGTGCTGCCATGGTTCCTGAAGATAAAATTGAACTGTTCACCCGGACAGTCAATGCTTACAGCGGAGTGACCCATAACTACCAGCGGGATCATCAATTCAACATCTGGTTTACTTTTATCTCTCCCCAAAAAGAGAAGATCGAAGAGAATCTGAAAGCAATTTCCAAAAGCACCGGCGTACAGACCATACTGAACCTGCCTGCCACCCGTGTATTTAAAATCAGTGCCAATTTCAAACTATGACATCGATGAAAATCGCCTTTGTTGTTCAGAATGCCGTTGCTGGCGCGTATGAACAAAATCTGCAGTCCACACTGAAGTTTATTGCTGATGCAAAAAAACAAGGCGCTCAAATGGTTGTTTTTCCGGAAATGAATCTCACTGGATATCTCACAGGCCCGGAAATCAAAACCATCTGCCGCGGTATCGACCCGGGTATCATCGATCTGTTTTCAACGCTCGCACACCATCAGCAGATCCTGATTCTGACCGGGCTGGCTGAAAAATCAGACAATGCCATCTATGCGTCCCACCTGGTGTTTCATCAGGACAGGCGGTATGAGGTATACCGCAAGATCCATACAGCACCGTTTGAAAAAAAATATTTTACGCCCGGAGACCAACAGGTGCTGTTTGATTGCAATGGGTTCCGGTTTGGGGTTCAGCTGTGCTATGATGCGCATTTTCCTGAACTGTCGCTTGCCATGGCTCTGCAGAATGTGGATATCATTGTAATGCCGCATGCATCTCCCAGGGGAACGCCTCAGGAAAAATGCCAGTCATGGATGCGCCATCTGACTGCCAGGGCATTTGATAACGGAGTGTATATTGCAGCCTGTAATCAAACCGGAGACAATCTTGCGGGATTGAATTTTCCCGGTCTCTGCCTGGTGATCGGCCCGGACGGCAATGCAGTATACCAGTCAACAGATCCTGCTGAAGGCATTCACATGGTTCAATTTGAAAAAGCCGTGCTGGAGCATGTCCGCTCCCATGAGATGCGGTATTTTTTACCCCACCGGAGGACAGATCTGTTTTAAAACAAGGAACTCTACTCAGCCACTTTCATCTTCCGGTTCTGGATATAAGCGTTTCTCAATGCAACATACGGGTCTAAAGCAGCCTCTTTTAATGCTTCATAATCCCCGATTCTGAAGGTTGTTTCATTAATGGCCCGGTAAAAGCTGATGCCGACTGAAAGCTCGGCAGGATCAAGATAGCGAATGGGGTTCATAAAAGAATCACCGACAAGTCCCACTGTATCCCTCAGCGTGGATGGACCAAAAAAAGGCAGCACAAGATAACACCCGTTTCCAATGGAATAACTGCCAAAGGTCTGGCCCAGATCCTCCTGGCTTGTATGCATGTCAAACCGGTTCTGTGCCACCTGCCCAAACCCGAGAATACCGCCGGTTGAATTCATCAGAAAGATCCCCACTTCAGTGCCGGCACTGTGAAATTTTCCCTGAAGCAGATTGTTGACAAAGCGAACAGGAAAAAGCAGGTTATGAAAAAAATTGCTTACCCCTTTTCGCACTGGTGTGGGCGTGACAGCCTTGTATCCGGTGGCAATGGGTTTCATGATACCGAAATATAAGAAATCATTGACCCCGTACATGGCATAATTGAAATAGTACAATGGATCTGCAATCGCTTCAGAATCTGGAATGTCATCTTCAAAATCCGCCATGAGATCATCATCAGGTTCTTCATTTCCACTGGCAGAAAAACCCGCTGGTTCCTTGGGCTGTGTATTGCCTGAAGCATCAGAAAACGGCAGCAAACATACACAAAAGAAAATTACAAAAACCATGCAGCAGAATCTGTTTTTCATCATGGGACAGTTCCTTTCCTATTGATCCGGTGTCTGTTGTTCAATCACGCCAATGAAAAAACGTGCGTCATGTGTCCGGCTATGTTTCATCTTTTGAAAAAATCATTTTACGGATCAGTGATTCAATATCCAGGGCTGATTCTGTGTTATAGATCTCCTCTCCAGGTTCAAGCAGAATATCTGAACCACCCGGAGAAATATCAATGTATTTTTGACCGATAATCCCCGATGTTTTGATCGAGGCAATTGAATCTTCTGTCAGTCGAATATTTTTGTTGATACTGCATTCTATCCGTGCCATCAGCCTGTCTTCATCAATTCCCACCTTTGATACAACACCGATTTCAACTCCTGCCATCTCCACTTTCGCACCAGGCTTCAATCCTGATACCGAGCTGAAAAGTGCATACAGCGGATAACGCTTGTCTTTGATCAGGCTGACTTCACCAAGAACGGTGAACAGGTATACGGTGCAAAACAGACCGATCAACACAAAAAGTCCCACGTAAAATTCTATCTTCCGTTTATCCATGATATCCTTCTATATCGAACAATTTTCGATACTGATTTATTGCTCAAACATCAATCCCTTCGGCAAAATCCTTCAACACATTGCCATGGACGTCAAAAATCTCTTTCTTACTGCCTTCAAACCGGATCAATCCATTATCAAGCATTGCAATACGCTGGGCAACATTGAAAATCTCCGGAATATCATGGCTCACAACCACGGCTGTAAACCCAAATTTTTTCTGATATTCGATAATCATGGAATGAACCTTGCGCTTTCGTACCGGATCAAGTCCTGCTGTGGGTTCATCAAAAAGCACCACGCTGGGGTCAGTTACCAGCGCCCTGGCCAAAGCCACCCGTTTACGCATGCCGCCAGACAGCTGGGCCGGGTATTTTTTTTCATCCCCTGACAGGCCCAGTTGTGCAATCCGTGTCATGACCTTCGGCTTGATTCTGTCTCTGGGATAAGCTGAATTCTCGACCAGAGGCAGCGCAATATTATCATATATTGTCATAAAATCAAACAATGCGTTTTCCTGGAACATATAACTGAGTTCTTTACGGAACCGCGTACGTTTCTCAGCAGCAAGCGTATCCATGGGTTCGCCGTTAATCAGAATCTGGCCGGAATCCGGATGAATCAACCCGATAATATGCTTGAGCAGAACAGATTTACCTGTTCCGCTTTTACCGATCACAGCAAGGATTTCTCCATGAAAAATTGAAAGGTTAATCCCTTTCAACACCTGTTGCGCACCAAACGCCTTGGTAACCTCTAAAAATTGAATCAGCGGAATGTTCATGCCTATACCAGAAAAAACGTAATAATATAATCAACTATCAGAATAAACACACAGGACTGCACAACGGCATTGGTGGTTGTGGAACTGACGCCTTTTGCGCCAAACCCGGCGAACAGATGGGTATAGTAACCACGATAGCAGCAGATGGTGGTCACGACCATTGAAAACGCAATCGCTTTATAAAACCCCCCAAGGACATCTGCGGTCACGACACTGGTCATCACCGTATCCATATACAGATAGCGGTTCATCCCCAACAGAACCGATCCGGAAAGGTATCCGCCAAAGATACCAAGAACATCAAACAAAGCTGTCAGAAACGGGAAACTGATCATTGCCGCAACCAGCCGCGGGGTAAAAAGGAACCGCACCGGATTGATGTACATGGTTTTCAGAGCATCAATCTGTTCAGACACCCGCATGACACCGATTTCAGCCGCCATGGCAGAACCTGCACGTGCCGTGACCATGATGGCGGTAAACACCGGCCCCAGTTCGCGGACCAGCGTCAATGAAACCGCTGAGCCCAGAGCAGCTTCAGATCCGAATTTCACCAGGGAATAGTACCCTTGCAGCCCCAGAACCATTCCGGTAAATAATCCGGTCAGGGCAATCACAATGATGGATTTACTGCCGATGAACCGTATTTGTTCAAGAATTTTCCGATATTGAACAGGCCTGGTAAAGACATTGCTGATCCCGATTAAAAAAAACAGGGCAAAGCGTCCGACAGACTCGATCTGCTGGATGGTCTTGCGGCCGATTTTTTCTACAAATATATTTTGCATAGCCTGTTTATATATCTGTTATACCGGCAAATTGCAACTGTTTGTACATGTTTTTGGGCTGGACACTTCACCGTTAAAAAAAGCGTGTGAAAAAAATTGACACGTACTTAAAAAACGGCTACGTATAGCAATGTTCAACCCGGATCCATTTAAAGAAGGAATACACCAATGGCGCAAAAAATAACCCTCAGCATCCCGGATATGCTGCATGAAAAATTAAAAGAGTGGCGCTCGTCATTTAATTTTTCAAAAATGTTTCAGGAAGCTGTCACTGATGCCATACAGAAAAAGGAAGAATTTCAAAAACGGTTTTCCCAGGAGCTTGATCTTTCTGAAGTGATTCATCGTCTTAAACAGGAAAAACTGGCCTGGGAGAAAAAATTTTATACTGCAGGAAAAGCAGAAGGGATAAAATGGGCGACATCTGCACACTATGCCGACCTTTTGTATGTCCTGCATCACAGCGGCCAATACCAGCTGACCTCTGATCCCAGACTGATGCCGTATTTTGAACAGGCCTATCAAACATCCGGTCTTGAGAGCTATCGCAGCTCTGAATCTCTGTTCCATGAACAGATGTTCATGGATGGCTGGTTTAAAGGGGTAAATGATTTCTGGAACCAGATAAAAGGAAAAATCGAATCATGACATCCACCTCACCAATTCTGGGTATCGACATTGGTTCAGTATGCATCCACATCGCACTGATCGATTCAGACACCCGCATTCTTCACACTGCTGCTGATTATCACCACGGAGAGATCCGGCAATGCCTTGAAAGACTTCTTGACCACACAGCCATCGATCTTGCTGCAATTCATCAGGTGGCCAAAACCAGCCAGACCCCATCATCGGTTCACGCAGACCAGGCCTATGACGGACAATTGTGCCGGATACGGGCAGCCCGGCTGCTTCATCAGCAGTTTCATGCAATTTTACATATCGGCGGTGAAAATTTTTCTTTAAGCCGGTTTGACGACTCCCTGACCTATCTGGGGGCCAAGCACAATACATCATGCGCAGCTGGAACAGGCAGTTTTCTGGATCAGCAGGCCAGACGGCTCAACCTTTCAGGTGGTTCTGAAGAATTGAGCAAAATGGCCCTTGCCAATACCCGGAAACGACCGGATATCGCCACCCGGTGCGCGGTTTTTGCAAAAACCGACCTGATTCATGCCCAACAGGAAGGGTTTGATGTCCATCAGATCTGCGACGGCCTCTGCTACGGACTTGCCAAAAATATCGCCAACACCCTTTTCAAACATGAAAATATCGGATCAAAAATCATATTCTGTGGCGGCGTTGCTGCCAATGCCAGCGTTCAACATCACCTGGAAACCCTTACTGGATATGAATTTGTCATTGATGAACATGCCAACTTCTACGGCGCTGTCGGCGCGGCACTCTGTCATTTTGAAGCACTCCGGAACCATGTGCCGTCAAAAGCACCAAAACCCCTTGAACATCTGGATGATCTGTTTGTCGCTTCCCAGAACGAAACCGTCCTGAGCTATCCTGAACTGACACTGAAATACTCGGCCTATCCGGATTTCAACTGTTTTTCTTCCTACATGTTCGAATCAGTTGAAGCGGATATTTACCAGGACCCTTTCCGGATACGCACCAAAGCCGCTTACCTGGGCATGGATGTGGGATCCACCAGTACCAAAAGCATATTGATCGATGAAACAGGCCAGCCCATTGCCGGTTTCTATACCAAAACCGCTTCTCAACCGGTGAGGGCAGTTCAGCAAATTTTAAAGGCTTATGATCACTTTTTCACAAAATACAGCCTGGCCATCACCATCAAAGGATGCGGCACCACAGGCTCTGGCCGCAGAATCAGTGGAAAAATCCTCGAGGCGGATATTGAACCCGATGAAATCACCGCCCATGCCACTGCAGCATCGAATCTGAATCAAAATGTGGACACGATCATCGAAATCGGCGGTCAGGATGCCAAATTTACCCTGTTGAAAAACGGAATTGTTACTGCCTCCACCATGAATTCGGTCTGTGCGGCTGGCACTGGAAGTTTTATCGAAGAACAGGCTTTGAAACTGGAATGTCCCTTGTCTGAATATTCAAGCAGGACCGAAGGGGTCAGATCTCCTGTGGCCAGTGATCGATGTACGGTTTTTATGGAACGGGATATCAATTACTATCTTGCACAGGGATATAAAAAAAATGAAATTTTAGCATCTGTCCTGCACTCTGTCCGGGACAATTACCTGACCAAGGTTGCCAATATCGCCCAGATCGGCGAGTGCATCCTTTTTCAAGGTGCCACCGCCAAAAACAAGGCACTGGTGGCGGCATTTGAACAAAAACTGAACAAACCCATCCATGTCTCAAAATACTGCCATCTTACCGGCGCGCTGGGCGTGGCCCTCCTGGTAAAAGAAAAAAATCTGGCTGTTTCAGCCTTCCGGGGATTTGATCTCTGGCAGCAGCCCATCCCGGTTCGACAGGAAGTCTGTCATCTATGCACCAACAACTGCAAAATCACCCTTGCCGATATTTCCGGCCAGACCCTGGCATATGGATTTTTATGCGGCAGGGATTATCATACCCAGAAACGGGCAACACAGAATCATGCATACGACCTGTTCAAACGCAGAAAAATGGCCATGCCGAAAAAAGAAGCCACCCCAGTCGAACACGCTTTTTCCATTGGCATTCCTGCCGGACTTCATCTGTTTGAAGATACAGATTTCTGGGTCTGTTTTTTTGAAAAACTCGGCATAAAAACCATTACCAGTGAATCGCTCAAACATCCGGTACGAAAGGGCAAAATCAAAGCCGGGGCTGAATTCTGCGCTCCGGTGGTTGCCATGCACGGCCATGTCCAGTATCTGCTGGAAAAGGCAGATTATGTTTTCCTGCCCTTTTACTTTGAAGAGAAACAAACACAAAAAGACCGGCGACGTCAGGACTGCTATTATACACAATTCGCCCCCTCAGTCATTGCCTGTCTTTCCGGAATCGACCAGAACCGACTGATCTCACCGATCGTCAAATATTTGTATACAAATTTTCATACCAAGCTTGAGTTGTACAAATCCCTGAAAAAAATATCATCGGATTTTATGTTTTCATTCATGGATATTGCTTCAGCCTATGAAGCTGCCCTTGAATTTCAGCAGACCTGTAAAACTTCATTA
>JAABSK010000071.1 GCA_011390435.1 Desulfobacteraceae bacterium
GACTGGGGCTGTTCATCAATGTACCGGCACTGATGATTGTTCTTGGCGGGACAGTTGGGGTGACCATGATCAATTATCCGTTAAAGGATGTGCTCGGGGTGATCAAGGTGGTGAAAAACGCGTTCTTCGCCCGGACATCGGACGCGGGCCAGCTGATCGATCGGCTGATGGCCTTTTCCGCAAAATCCCGGAAAGAAGGCATTTTGTCACTGGAAAGTGAACTGGAAGGCATGGATGACGCGTTTTTGAAAAAAGGGGTCCAGCTGTCCATTGACGGGCTGGAGCCGGTTGAAATCAGCAATCTGCTGGAAGTGGAGATGGAGTTCATCAGGAGCCGTCACCAGCTGGGCGCGGAAATCTTCACGACCATGGGGACCTTTGCGCCGGCCATGGGAATGATCGGCACTTTGATCGGTCTGGTGCAGATGCTTCAGAACATGGATGACCCGTCCACCATCGGTCCGGCCATGGCTGTGGCTCTGTTGACCACATTTTACGGATCGGTTCTCGCCAATATCGTATGTATGCCCATTGCCGGGAAACTCAGGACCCGGAGCAGGGAGGAGATGCTGATCAAAGAGATGACGGTGGCCGGAATCATGGCACTTTCCAACGGGGACAATCCCCGGATCCTGGAGCAGAAACTGCAGGCATTCGTGCCCCCTAAGCAACGGGAATCCGTGGTATGAAAAAAAAGAAAAAACAACAGGAAGATCCTTCTCAGATCGATCTGCTGCCGATCATGACAGTGAGCCTGTTTTTGATTCTTCTGACTTTTTTCATTCTGCTCAATTCCATCGCTGTGATCGATGAGAAACGGGTCCGGGTGGCGCTGGGCTCCATCCTGGGGGCTTTCGGCAGCTATACGGGCGGGTATTCCGCATCCAGAACCGGAGATGTCCTGATTCAGCCCGGCGCGCCCATGGAACTGCAGGAGATCGATTTTGTCAGGGTGCTGAATCTGAAACATTCCAACATCTCGGATCATGTTGAATTGGTTTACAAGGATGACACCCAGGTCATTGTAGTGGAATCCCGGTTTTTGTTTGAACCGGGGACTCTGACTTTGCGGTCTGAATCGGAAATGTTTCTGGACAATCTGCTCACGTTGATCCATCCGGGAAAGTATCCAGTTGAAATCATCGGACATGCCGGAGAGGTGCCTGTGGCGGGTTCCGGGTATGAATCCGTTTGGGACCGGTCGTTTCAGGCGGCGGAAGCGGTGTTTGCGTATCTGAAAACCCGGGAAAAAGCCCTTGATGACCGCCTGCATGTATATGGGGCCGGAACATACCGGCCCCGGTTCTCCAGGGACACCCGGCGTTCCCGGTCATTGAACGACCGGGTGGAAATCACGCTGTATCCCGGAACATCCGTGGATACCCATCGGATTCAGAAAAAAAGGCCGTCCAATGTTTTCACTTTTGATACCTTTGATTTCAGGATATTTGATTGATGGCACAACGGCCGGAAAAAAAAAGAGACAGTCTGGCAGTAATGGACAGTAACGGGTGGCTGACCACCTTTGCCGATCTGGTGATGCTGCTGTTGACCTTTTTTGTCATGCTCCTGTCCATGTCTTCCATGGACGCTAAAAAACTCAGGGAAACCTTTTCCCGATTTCAGGGCGCTCCCGGGGTACTGGAGCTGGGAAGCAACCAGGAGATTGCGCGTCTGTCCGAGTTCGTGCGCACCTATGAAAATACGGATCATCTTCTGGTGGTGGATAACGCCCTGATGGAAAAACTGCTGGTGCCTGTTCAGGAGACCTCCCCGGACCGGATTAAGGACGTGCTGGAAAAAATCGATACCCTGTTTGATATCACGGTGGATCCTTTGGGGATTGCGGTGTCGTTTCATGGGGACCTTTTTTTCAGCCCGGGAAAAGCGGGTATCAGGGAAGAGATGACCCCTTTTCTGGACACGCTGGCCAAGGCCATTGATGAATGCGACAATGATATCTTCATTGTCGGTCACACCGATAACATATCCGCCCGGGGCAGTGTATTCGGCTCCAACCGCCAGTTGTCATTGAAACGGGCGGAAGCGGTACTGGATTATTTTGTGAATCATCGCCACATTCCCTCCCGGCGGTTTGCTATGGGCGGGTACGGCGCGGACCGACCGCTGGTCCCCAATGACACACCTGAGAACAGAAACAAAAACAGACGCGTTCAAATCATTTTCAAGATCATTTAAAGGAGACGTGATGCCGGAAGCCGATGCCAACGAAAAAAAATCATCCAGACGACCTGCCGTTATTATCGGGATTGCCGTTATTCTGCTGCTGCTGGCCGGAGGCGGATTTGTCGGATGGACAATGCTTGAATCAAACACTTCGGACAACCCCACGTCATCCGATGATCTGCCCGGCCCGGCAGGCAATCTGGATGCGGTCCCGAACACCTATGCCCTGAACACCTATATCGTGAATCTGATGGGGAATTCAGGCATGAGCAACCGGTACTTGAAGGTCGGTGTGCTGTTGGGCATTTCTGATCTGGAAATGATCCCTTTGATTGAGAAATACAAGCCCCTGCTGGATGACGCCGCTCTGATACTGTTGTCCAGCAAGACATATAATGATCTGGCCACAGTGGAGGGAAAAATCATATTGAAGCAGGAATTTATATCCCGAGCCAATCAGATTCTGGGCAGCAATGTGGTCAATAAAATTTATTTTTCAGAGTTTGTGGTGCAATAGGTGAATTATGGCGAATGTCTTGTCTCAGGATGAAGTTGACTCCCTGCTGGGCGGAATTGATGCTGGAAATGTGGCCACGGAAACCGATGTGCCCGAGGAAAAGGACACGGTTCAGGCGTACAATTTTTCGGCAGAATCAGGCCCGTTGAACCTGCCGACCTTTGAGGTCATCAATGAACGACTTACCGGATTTTTAAGAGATAAGCTCTCCGCAATCACCAAACAGAATGTCGATGTCAAGCTTATTTCCAATCATCTGGTCAAATTTGAAGAGTTCTGCCGGTCTCTGCCGTTGCCGGCCAGTTTGAACGTGTTTCGGATCGATCCGCTTCGGGGGGCATCGCTGCTGGTGCTTGAAGGTCGGCTGGTATTTTCGTTTGTCGAGATCTTTTTCGGGGGCAGGGGCTTAAATCCCTGGAAGCTGGAAGGCCGGGCCTTCACCCCCATTGAAACCAAAATTATTGAAAAAATATGCGGGATCATTCTGGAAGAGTGCCAGAACGTCTGGCAGGAGGTTCATCCCGTGAAGATGATCTTTTCCCATTCAGAAATCGACCCGCAGTTTACACAGATCACGGAATCGGATGAAATGGTGATTTCCACACGCATCAATATTTCTTTGCCCAACAGTTCGGGAACGCTGTTTTTCTGTATTCCATACGCGTCCATAGAGCCGGTCAAGGAAAAATTCAAACAAAAAGCAGGATATGAAACCCGGGTCATGGACACTGCCTGGCAGGCGGAACTGATACAGCGCGTTCAGAAGGTGCCGTTGGAAGTCAGCTGTGTGCTGGGAACCGCGACCATTCCGGCGGGTGATCTGCTTGCGCTGGATGTGGAAGACGTGATCATGCTGGATCAGAAAACCAGCCATTCGGTGGTGGTGAAAATTGAAGAGATCCCTAAATTCAAGGGTATCCCGGGTGCCTGTAACAAAAATATGGCCGTGAGAATTATTGATACCATTCAAAAGGAGTGACCGATCATGGCAGAAGAAAAAAATAATAATGAAGCCAAGCCTGATGGCAAAAACGATATCGATCTGATTCTGGATATTCCACTGGAGCTGACTGTAGAGCTGGGGCGAACGAAAATGCTGGTGAACAACCTGCTTCAACTGGGTCAGGGGTCGATCATCGACCTGGACAAAATTGCCGGGGAAACCCTGGATATCCGTGTGAACGGCAAGCTGGTTGCCCGGGGGGAAGTGGTGGTGGTGGAAGAAAAATATGGGATCCGGGTGACCGACATTGCCAGTCCCTTAGAGCGGGTCAAGTCATTGAGCTGACGTGGTATTTTAGAACAACCAATTGATTTCACAGCCCAGGGAGGAAACATGGAAGGGATTGTTGACGTGAGTCTGGTCGGTACCGTCCTGAAAACCGCGGTGATGCTGGCGGTGGTGCTGGCATGCATGATCGGTGTCCTGTACGCCATGCGCCGGTTTCTGCCCTTGGGAAACCGACACCAGGGAGATCTGGATATCCAACGGATCGGAGCGTTTTATCTGTCTCCCAGAGAGCGGATCGAGGTGATGGATATTTCCGGAGAACGCATTGTATTGGGCGTGGCACCGGGACGGATCAATTACATCACAACCCTTGGGGCCGGCAATGGCACATCCGAGACATAGCACCGGCAGAACGAACATGCGGCTGAACCCCTGGTGGATGTTCGGGGCGATGCTGTTGTGTTGTCTGGGAGGATGGGGACTCTCCGAAGTCCGGGCCGCTGATTTCGTGTTTCCGTCGATTCAGCTGGGAATGGAGACCAGTGATGATCCTGCAGACGTGTCTGTGTTGCTGCAGACGATTTTTCTATTGACCGTGGTCACCCTGGCACCGTCCATCCTGATCCTGATGACCTCCTTTACCAGACTGGTCGTGGTCCTGGCTTTTTTGCGCCAGGCCCTGGGTACTCAGCAGACGCCCTCCAACCAGATTATCGCCGGACTGGCGCTTTTTTTGACGGTATTCATCATGATGCCGGTGGGAAAACAGATCAATGATACCGCACTTCAGCCGTATCTGAACAAGGATATATCCCAGCAGGCCGCGCTCGACAACGCCATGGGACCCATCCGGCAGTTCATGTTCAAACAGACGCGGGAAAAGGATCTGGCCTTGTTTGTCAAGCTGTCGGAGACTGCCAAGCCGGCCAACCGGGAAGAGATTTCCATGTTTGTCCTGATTCCGGCCTTTGTGATCAGTGAGTTGAAAACCGCGTTTATCATCGGATTCATACTGTTCGTCCCGTTTTTGATCATTGATATGGTCGTGGCCAGCATTTTATTGAGCATGGGGATGATGATGCTGCCTCCGGTCATGATCTCCCTGCCGTTCAAGTTAATGCTGTTTGTTCTGGTGGATGGATGGAATTTGATTATCACCTCGATGATCGACAGTTTCGCTTTGGGATGATTGTGACAATCCGTGAAAAAATGACCGCAAGGAGTTGAAAATGACCCCTCAGTTCGTTGTCAACTTTGCCCGGGAGGCGATTCAGGTGACCTTGCTCATCTCGCTGCCCATATTGACCATGGCGCTGCTCGCAGGCCTGGTGATCAGTATTTTCCAGGCTGTGACGCAGATCAATGAAATGACGTTGACATTTGTTCCCAAAATTCTGGTGGTCCTGCTGGGTCTTCTGTTTCTGGCGCCGTGGATGCTGGAACATTTGATGACGTTTACCATTACGGTCATGGAAGGTTTTCCTGACTATATCCGGCAGTGATGGATGCATTCCCATGCCTGTCAACTTTGATACGATCGAAGGGTTTTTTCTGGTGCTGACCCGGCTCAGTGTGCTGGTTTTCATGTTGCCGTTTTTCAATACACAGGTGTTTCCCGCCCTGGTCAAGGCGGGTTTTTCCCTGGTTCTGGCTATCATTTTGTTTCCTGTCATCTCTATAGGGGATACTGGATTTCCAAATTCTTTGACCGCGTTTGCCGGATTGATCACGATAGAATTGATTGTCGGTATGGTTCTGGGACTGATGGTCATGGCGGTTTTTGAAGGCGTCCGAATCATGGGACAGGTGGTGGGGTTCGAAACCGGCTTTGCCATCGCCAATGTGTTCGATCCCCAGAGCGGCGCCCAGATATCGCTTCTTGCAAATTTTGCTTTTTTTCTTTCAATGGTCCTGTTTCTGCTTTTCAATGGCCATCATATACTCCTTCACGCCGTGAAGGAAAGTTTTGATATCCTGCCTGTTGGATCGATGGCCATGAATCCGTCGCTGGTAGAAAGAATGTTGTCCGTCACCGGGGATATGTTTGTTATCGCCCTGAAAATAGGGGGTCCTGCGATTGCCGCCCTGTTGTTGACCAAGGTGGCCTTTGGGTTGATCACCAAGCTGATTCCCCAGATGAACATCATGATCGTTGCGTTTCCGGTCCAGATCGCTGTGGGGTTGTTTTTTTTCAGCATCTGCCTGACAGTGCTTCGGCATTTCATGGGAACCTATGTTGAACAGCTCGGAACGTTCCTGGTGGGCATCCTGAAGCTGCTGTCCCCGTAAATTTTTGAAAAAAGACTGGAAGGTCAGCGATGGCGGACGAATCATTTGAAGACAAAACCGAACAGGCCACTCCCAAGAAACGAAGGGATGCCCGGGAAAAGGGAGAGGTCGCCAAAAGCCGGGAATTGCCCTCGGTGGCGGTGCTGCTGGCCGGTCTATTGACGTTCATTCTGTTCGGAACCTATATGTATACCCGAATAAAAGACATGATGATCGAGGTCTTCCACCTTCCTTTTTACAATGTATTGAGTGTCACGGAATTCATCCGGTTTTCCGAACAGATGATCCATTCATTTTTTTTGATCATGCTGCCCTTGGCCGGGATGATTCTTCTGGCGGCGCTGGCGGCCAACGTGTTGCAGGTGGGGTTTCTGATCAGCACGGAAAGCCTGAAACCCAAATTTTCCAGAATCGATCCGATCAAGGGCCTTGGCAGGCTGTTTTCCAAGCAATCGGTGATGGAGCTTCTCAAATGTATCGTTAAGCTGATTATTGTGGGCGCGGTCGGATATGTGACCCTGCGCGGGGAGATGGACCGGATCTCCACACTGGGGTATTTGCCTCATGAAGAGATTATCACATACATTGCTCTGACTACGTTGAAGTTGTTTGTCCGGTGCGCCGTTGCCATGATTATTATTGTGGCCATCGATTATGGTTTTCAAAAATGGCAGTTTGAAACCAAGTTGAAGATGAGCAAAAAAGAGGTCAAGGACGAACATAAGGAAGCAGAAGGCGATCCCATGATTAAATCCCGGATTCGAAGCATCCAGATGCAGATGGCAAGAAACCGGATGATGCAGAGTGTCCCGGATGCCGACGTGGTGATCACCAACCCGACCCATTATGCCATTGCCCTGAAATATGACGGCCAATCCATGGCAGCCCCCCGGGTGGTGGCCAAAGGCAAGGGTGAAATTGCCCTGAAAATAAAAGAAATCGCTGAGAAACACAGGATTTTAATGGTCGAAAACCGCACGTTGGCACAAACTTTGTATCAGATGGTATCAGTCGATCAGGAAGTGCCGCCGCTGTTGTATCAAGCCGTGGCCGAGGTGCTGGCGTATGTGTACAAGCACAAAAGAAAATAAAACATGGACATACCGCGGTATGTGGAACAGATGATATGGAAAAATCGATAAATTTCAAACTGATGCAGGTGGAAGGGGGAGAACTGCTGGCGGCCGTGGGGGTGGTGACCATTCTC
Organism: Desulfobacteraceae bacterium; assembly: GCA_011390435.1. The sequence continues at coordinate 7,432 of JAABSK010000071.1, forward strand.
ATGGTGATGATTATTCCTCTGCATTCGGTGATTTTGGATTTTCTGCTGGCATTGAACATCACGGTCGCCATCACCATTCTGCTCATCGCCATGTCAACGGAAAAATCCCTGGATTTCGCTATTTTTCCATCATTGCTGCTGGTGACCACCCTGTTCCGGCTGTCGTTGAATGTGGCCTCCACCCGGTTGATCCTGCTCCACGGCAATGAGGGCCCGGCTGCCGCCGGCAAGGTGATTCAGTCCTTTGGCGGTTTTGTCATGGGCGGAAACTATGTGGTGGGTATGATCGTGTTCATCGTTCTGGTGCTCATCAATTTTGTGGTCATTACCAAAGGCGCCACCCGGGTGGCTGAGGTGGCCGCACGGTTCACCCTGGATGCCATGCCCGGCAAGCAGATGGCGGTGGATGCAGACCTCAACGCCGGGCTGATCAATGAGGCCCAGGCCAAGGAACGGCGCGGCACCATCACCCGGGAAGCGGAATTCAACGGTGCCATGGACGGGGCTGCCAAGTTTGTAAGAGGCGATGCCATTGCCGGCATCGTCATTACCATCATCAATATCCTGGGGGGGTTGATCATCGGGGTGTTCAAGCAGAACATGAGCTTTGTGGAGGCGGCCCAGAGTTACATGCTGCTGACCGTGGGAGACGGCCTGGTATCACAGATTCCGGCCCTGGTCATCTCCACGGCCGCAGGGATCGTGGTGACCCGTTCCGCTTCCGAAGGCACCATGGGAAGTGATTTCATCCGTCAGGTGACCCGGTATCCCCGGGCCGTGAACCTGGCTGCATTGATGATTTTTTTCTTTGGATTAATCCCCGGGCTGCCGCATATGGCGTTTATTTTTCTGTCCCTGGGAATCGCCGGTGCCAATTATTTTCTGAGAAAACGGGAAGCCCTGTCAGAAGCGGCCGACGCAGAAGCGGCCCTGGTCGAGGAACCGGCATTGACCGGACCGGAACCGGTGGAGCATCTGTTGACCGTGGATATTCTGGAAGTGGAGGTGGGCTATGGATTGATCGGGCTGGTGGACAAGGAACAGGGGGGTGAATTTCTGGATCGGGTTCACGCGGTTCGGCGTCAGTTTGCTCAGGACATGGGATTGATTGTGCCGCCCATTCATATCCGGGACAATCTGCAGATCAAGTCCAATATGTACAATATCCTGATCAAGGGGGTGAAAGTCGCTTCCGCTGAATTGATGGTCAACCATTTCATGGCCATGGACCCGGGAGATTCTCCCCGGAAGATCGAAGGCGTCAAGACCAGGGAACCAGCATTTGATCTGCCGGCGGTATGGATTCCTGAAGACCGGAAAGAAGATGCGAAACTGGCCGGATACACCGTGGTGGACAGTGTCACAATTATGACGACCCATTTGACAGAAATTATTCGGAAACATGCTTCCGAGCTTCTGGGCAGACAGGATGTGCAGTCGCTGCTGGATAACCTGGCATCCCGTTATCCCAAGGTGGTGGAGGAACTGGTGCCCAATCTGCTTTCTTTGGGGGGTCTGCAGAAAGTATTGCAGAACCTGCTTCAGGAGAATGTGTCCATCAAGGATCTGTTGACCATTGTGGAAACCCTGGCGGATTATGCGCCCGTGACAAAGGACCCGGATCTGCTCACCGAATATGTCCGTCACAAACTGTCCCGGTCGATCATGGCACCGCATCTCAACGACGCGGGGGAACTGCACCTGATCACGCTGGGTCCGGATGTGGAAGAACTGTTGATGAAAGGGCTTCAAAAAACTGATCACGGGGCCTATCTGGCGCTGAACCCCCGGACATCGGAACCTGTTATCCGCTCGGTGCAGAAACTGGCGGAAAAGGCACTGATCAACAATATTCAGCCCATCATCATGACCTCTCCAGGTATCCGGCGTCATTTCAGAAAACTGATTGAAAGCTACGTGCCGTCGGTCATGGTAATGTCCCAGAGCGAACTGCTCAATGACATCCGTTTCAAATCCATTGGTGAAGTGAGTTTGAATGAAGCCGCCGTATAAATATTTTGCCGCCACCATCGAGGAAGCCACCTCACAGATTCACAATTCTCTGGGACCGGATGCCATGATCGTTTCCACCCAGCGGATTCAGGGAAAGGACGGCCGTTCGTTTTTTGAAATCAATGCGGTGCCGGGCAGTGAGGCGGACGATCCAGCCCCGCCCCAGTCAGCACAGTCACCGCCGGATGCCCTGAACGAAATCAAGGGAGAACTGGTGCGGTTGCAGGAGATGATGACTCTAATGAATACGCCGGATTTGTCCTTGCCGCATCTGCTGGCGCATCCGGCGCTGATGCCGGTATGTTCCAGAATGATCCGTCAGGGCATTGAAACCGGAGCAGTCGGAAAAATACTGAAAAACGCCGGGTTGCCTGACGGGTCGTCCCGGCTCTCTCCCCGGGAGGTGACCCGCCGGGTTGGCCGGGCCATCGCGCAGATGTTGCCGGTGGAGGATCCTTTTGCATCCGGCCCCCGGCAGCAGAAAATCGCCGCGGTGGTGGGAACTACCGGGGTGGGTAAAACAACGACCCTTGCAAAGATTGCAGCCACCCTTATCATGCGGCATCAAAAAAGTGTGGGGCTTATTTCCATCGATACGTATCGCATCGGTGCACGGGAGCAGTTGAAAAACTATGCGGATATTTTGGGGATTCCCTGTTTTCAATCATTTACGCCCGCAGACCTGATGACGGCATTGGAACGGCTCAAATCCAGAGACGTGGTGCTCATCGATACCGCGGGCCAGAGCCAGTACGACATGACCCGGCTGGAAGGACTGAAAAAAATGATCGGGAAAAACGCTTCCATTGATATTCATCTGTTGTTGAACGTAGGGACGTCACCGACGGAAATGAACGAGACCGTCCGCTGTTTCAGCCCCCTGTCTTTTAAAACCTATATATTCACAAAACTCGATGAGACACGTACCATGGGAAATATAATCAATCAGGTGTTAAAATATCCCCGAGCCGTCTCCTATGTGACTGCCGGCCAGAATGTACCAGAAGATATCGAAATGGCGGATGATAAGAAATTATCGGCTTTGCTGTTGAATAATATGGATGTGACTGCCAAAAAAGTTGGAGAATAACTAAATGGATCAAGCGGAAAGGCTCAGAGAGATGGTCAGGAAAAAATCAGATGAGATGGCAGGGGCTGTCACAACCAGGAAAGACATCACCCGTATTTCCGGGGGAGGGCCATGGGTTGTTTCCGTTACCAGCGGAAAAGGCGGGGTCGGCAAAACCAATATCGTTGGAAATCTGGCGGTCACGTTTCAGCGCAAGGGAAAAAACGTGCTCGTGTTTGATGCGGATCTGGGGCTGGCCAATATCGACATCATATTCGGGATCCATCCGAAGGACAATATCGATGCGGTGATCCGCGGAGAAAAAAAACTGTCCGACATCATTGTCAAGGGTCCGGAAGGTGTGTCCGTGATACCTGCCAGCAGTGGTATCGAGGAGATGGCCAGCCTGACAGAAGGGCAGAAGCTCAATCTGCTCTGTGAATTCGATGACCTCAACCAGCAGTTTGATATCATGCTGGTGGATACTGGTGCCGGGATTTCATCCAATGTCGTTTATTTCAACATGGCGGCCCAGAAACGCCTCGTGGTGGTAACACCGGAACCCACCTCCATCACGGATGCCTATGCGTTGCTCAAGGTCATGTACAATCGCTACAGAACCAAAGAGTTTTTTATTTTAATGAATATGGTGGAGGATGAAAAAGAAGGGAAGGCAGTGTTCAAAAAATTGAGTCAGGTGGTGGATAAATTTCTTATGGGTATCAGCCTGGATTATGCCGGATCCATTCTTCGGGATGATTATCTCAAACAGGCGGTCGTCAAAAGACAACCGGTGGTTTGTGCCTTTCCAAGGGCGGTGGCAAGCCGGAATATGGATGTCCTGGCGGACCGTCTGCTCCGCAGGATGGTGAATTCCGATCCAGCGGACGGCAACATCAAATTTTTCTGGAAACGGCTGGTGGAGGAAACGGTTTGACGGCATGAAGTCACAGATCGGGAAATACAGCCGT
>JAABSK010000072.1 GCA_011390435.1 Desulfobacteraceae bacterium
AATCCCTTACTAAACTCTTTTTCGTCTTGTTTTAGACCCGCTCTAATTTTCTCACTGACCAATTTTCAAAGATCAAACTTGTGTTTGTCACCCCTCTCGGGTGACCGACAAAACCAGGACAATATACATGTGACGCGGGTTTTTGTCAATTGCTTTTTATCAATTATTTAAAATAATTTTATGATATTTTTTCTTTCCAGCTCTCAAGATAATTTCATTTTCAACAATATCATCAGAATTGACAATTTGTTCCAAAGAAACAACACGTTGCCCGTTAAGATACGCACCGCCCTGATCGATCAACCGCCGGGCATCTGATTTCGACCGGCACAATCCTGTATCAACAAACAGATCAATCACCGGCTTTTTGCCTGCAACACGACCATGATCATATGTTGAAAACGGGAGCGCGGCCTCATTAGCGCCTGCTGATGATAACCGATGAATTCCGCTGCCAGGCAACAGCGTACCGGGGATATCAATTCCACCAAACATGGAAACAGAAGCAAGAAACGCTTTCTCAGCTTCTTTTTCTCCATGGCATATCTTTGTGGCTTCATAGGCCAGTACCGCCTTTGCCTTGTTCAAATCTGCCCCACCAAGCGAACTGACCTGATCAATTTCCGCTTTGTCCAGAAACGTAAACAGCAGCAGGAATCGCACAACATCTGCATCATCCGCATTCACCCAGAACTGGTAATACTCGTACGGTAAAAACCGCTGGGCGTCAAGCCATACAGCGCCAGAATGGGTTTTTCCCATTTTAATGCCGGAAGCAGTCGTAATCAGTGGAAACGTGATACCAAACGCCTGCTTGCCAAGCATTCTGCGCGTCAAGTCAATTCCAGCCACAATGTTTCCCCACTGATCTGATCCACCCATCTGGAGGTAACACGCATGGTGTTTGGCCAGCTGCATAAAATCGTAGGCCTGGAGCAGCATATAGTTAAACTCGATAAAGGTCAGACCGTCATCGGATTCCATCCGTGCCCGGTAACTCTCCGCCTTGATCATCCGGTTAACGGAAAAATGCCGCCCGATGTCCCGTAAAAAAGGAATGTATTCCAGCCGGGTCAACCATTGGGCATTGTCAAGAAGCAATGCTTTATCATCGGAAAAATCCAGAAACCTTGCCAGCTGGTCCTTGATTCCCCTTTTATTTTCATCAATTTGATTCTGGGTAATGACCTTTCGCAACTCGGTTTTCCCGGACGGATCACCGATCAGACCGGTTCCGCCCCCCACCAGGGCTATCGGCCGATGACCATGCCGCTGCATATGTGCCAGCGCCATGATACAGACCAAGGATCCCACATGAAGACTGGATGCGGTAGGATCAAATCCAATATAACAGGTGGCAGTATGGTTGGCCAGATAAGCTTCCAGTTCTTCAGTATGGGTTTGATCTTCGATAAACCCACGTTCTTTAAGTACAGTCAAGACGCTCATAACTCTTTTGCCTTTATTTTCTGGTGTATTCCACTGCCCGGGTCTCCCTGATCACAACAACCTTAACCTGTCCGGGAAACGTAAGATTCTCTTCAATCTGGCGGGCAATATCCCTGGACAGCATCACGGCATTGTCATCAGATATTTTCTCACTTTCCGTGATCACACGGATCTCCCGACCGGCCTGAATCGCGTAGGTATTAATAACGCCATCAAATGAGTTGGCAATTTTTTCCAGATCTTCCAGGCGTTTGACATAATTTTCAAGACTTTCTTTTCTGGCCCCGGGACGGGCTCCGGAAAGAGCATCAGCTGCCTGAACAATATAATCATAGACAGATTCCGGCATTTTGTCTTCATGGTGCGCTGCAATGGCATTGACGACACTTTCGATTTCACCGTACTTTTTGGCCAGTTTGGCCCCGATAATGGCATGGGCACCATCCACTTCATAATCGATGGCTTTGCCGATATCGTGCAGCAGCCCCATCCGTTTTGCCAGTTTGATATCCAGACCCAGCTCAGCTGCAATCGCACCGGAAAGAAAGGCCACTTCAACGGAGTGCTGCAACACGTTCTGGGCATAACTGGTTCTGAACTTGAGCTTGCCAAGCACCTTGATCAGCTCCGGATCAATACCATGCACTCCCATGTCAAATGCAGCCTGCTCACCAGCCTCTTTAATGGCAAGATCCACCTCTTCTGTTGCCCGTTCAACAACATCTTCAATACGGGCAGGATGGATACGGCCGTCAGAAATCAGCTTCTCCAGTGAAATGCGGGCGATCTCTCGTCTTACCGGATTGAATCCGGACAGAATCACCGCTTCAGGCGTATCATCGATAATCAGATCAATCCCGGTTGCCGCCTCCAGCGCCCGTATATTCCGGCCTTCTCTGCCGATGATCCGTCCTTTCATCTCGTCACCCGGAAGATGAACAACAGATACCGTTCGTTCAGCCACATAATCACCGGCATACCGCTGAATAGCTGTTGAAATAATCTTTTTTGCTTCCTTGTCGGCATTTTCCTTGGCTTCGCTGGTAATTCGCTTGATCAGTTTTGCACCTTCGTGCCGGGCCTCTTCCTCCATTGCCCTGACCAGTAATTCCTTGGCTTCTTCAAGTGTCAATCCAGACACTTTTTCCAGCTCTTTTTTGGTCTCCTCCAATAATTGAGTGTATTGCGCCTCTTTCAGGGTGGCAGATTCAAAGCGCTTCTGTGTTTCTTTCTCTTTTTTCTGCAATGCCTGTTCTCTTTTGGTTAAAAGCTCTTCCTGCTGATCCAGTTTTTCAATTTTCTTGGTCAGCCGTCTGCCTTCCAGCTTGAGTTCGGATCGGGCTTCCTCTGTCTCAGCATCAAAATTACTTTTCATTTCAAGCAATCTGGATTTTGCTTCCAGCTTTGCTTCGCGCAATAACGTCTGTGCCTGTATTTTAGCATCTTCGATCAGTCGTTGATGCTCTGATTCAATTTCCTGGGTTTTCTGGACAAGCTTTTTTTTAAGGATACCGTACCCAAAGACTCCCAATCCGAATGCAATGATCACAATCAATGAGAGCACTATCATATATTCCATTAAAAAATTCTCCTCAGCTATGTATATTAATATCAACAGTTCATGTTGTAATTATCTTGCCTTCATACCTGAATTTACAGATAAATACCATCATAAATTCAGGATTCGACAATAATGAAACAGGGTAAGGTTAAGGAGAGGAGGGATAAGGAAGCAACGTTTTAAGTACGTACAATTACCCCCGCAGACTGCCGTGTTGCTTATATAGGCTTTGAACCAAAGGTTCAAAAGGTGGGCGTCCAGTATCACCTTCAGGCTTTTCCTTACAAGAGGAACATAGCACACCAGCAACAGTGTGGACTCCCTTTTTACAATGCGTTAGGACAAAGTCTGTCAGACAATCACGCACATTGCAGGGGTATTTTTTTATCTGTAACACTTAAAAACTTGCTATTCAATTCCTTTATCAATCTTTTCAATCAAGGATGTAATTTTGCTTTCGACCTCTTTTTCCAGCGCCAGGTGCTTCTCTTTGAGCTCATGGTAGTCTTTTGACATATTCATGGCGGCAAGCAGCAATATGGCAATCTTATTTTTCACAAAAGATCTGTTTTTAAACCGGTTTTCAGCCTCATCAATATAGTTTTTAAGGTGCTGCGCCACCTTTTCCGGATTTTTCACTTGCTCATCAGGTGCAAACCGGAATTCTTCACCAAAAAGATCAATTACAACAATTTCATCCAAAGAAATCCCTTTTTGAACTAAGTAAGTTCATCATTTGACGCTCCTGCCGGGTTGACACGACTTGAAAATGTATCCAGTTTTTTCAGCAGGTCATCAATTTTTGAGCGAACCAAAACCTTTTGTTCTGAAAATTGCTCCTCAGTTTTATTTTTAGTATCAATTTTCGCTTCAAGTTCAGTGATTTTTAACTGCAGGTCACGATTTTTTGATTCCAGAGTGCTGCAGTATTCGATCATAAAATCGATCTTGCTTTCAATATCATTAAACTTGTTTTTAATCTGATCAATACCCAATTTCATCGTCTCGTAATCATTTCGTATGGGGGCAGTATAGTTCATAATCTTTCATAAAGTCAAGGCAATTCATTTTGCGATTGAAGGATCAAAGACTGTGCTTTATCAAGGTCTTCCAAGGTATTGACCCCAATCACCTGCCGCCAGTCAGCAATGGTGACCACACCTGTTTTCTGCTTGTTTTTCTGCGCAATTTCAATAACGTCTGTCAGATAATATTCGCCCTGATTGTTATCCGGTTTGAGAACTGAAACAGCATCTTCTAAAAACTGTCGATCAAAGCAATAAATTCCCGTGTTCACCTGATGGATCTTTTTTTCGTTCTCATTTGCATCAGCTTCTTCCCGGATACAAATCAACTGCTGGTGTTGATCAAGAATGATCCGCCCGTAACCTGTGGGGTCCTGAACCCGGGTCGCCAGAACCGTTACCTGGTTGTGCTGGCGTTTATGTCCATCTACCAGTGCGGTCAATGTTTCTTTTTGTATCAGCGGAACATCGCCACACAGGACCAGTACCGCCTTGATGTCAGATGAAAGATTGGGAAGGACGGACTTGACAGCATCGCCTGTTCCCAGAAGCTGAGCTTGGTGTGCAAAGGTGATGTGGTACGTTTGTCTGACTTCATCTTTCACCTGCTGGGCCTGATGGCCAACCACCACATGGACATCTGCAGAGGCAATCTGCACAGCACAGCTGACAACTCGGGAAATCATACTCATTCCAGCCACCTGGTGCAGCACCTTGGCCTTATCTGATTTCATCCGGGTACCTTTTCCTGCTGCCAGTACAATAATGGCAAGGTCCTTATATATCGTCATAACACCCTCTGAAAATTCATAATTAAAATATTCTCGAGTACCCAGCAAAACAGAGGGGATGTTCCTTTTTCAGAAACATCCCCTCTGATGATTGTGAATACTCAACGCACTGAAATCGTTATTTTAAGCTGTCAAGACGATTTTCAACTATGCATTTTTAATGTTTATCCGGTAGATCGCCCGTTGAAGTGCAGCTTCAGCTCTGGCGATATCAACTTTTGCTGATCGGTCTGCCAGTCGTTTTTCAGCCCGCAACTTGGCCTGTTCTGCCCGGGAAATGTCAATATCCCTTCTCCGTTCTGCAGATTCGGCAAGAATGGTCACCTTGTCCGGCAGAACTTCAGCAAAACCACCGTTTACAAAAAGATAACGCTGCTTTCCAGTTGCATCGGTATATCGTAATGTACCCACCTTCAAAGAGGTCAAAAAAGGCGTATGACTTTTAAGCACACCAAATTCACCTTCAGAACCCGGTGCAACAACACTCTGAGCCGCCTCGCTGACCACTGCTTTCTGAGGGGTTACGACTTCAAGAATCAGTTTATCTGCCATGACATTCCTCCAAGTATTTTAAGACGCTTTTGCTTTTTCAATGGCTTCTTCGATTGAACCAACCATGTAGAAAGCATTTTCCGGAAGATCATCATGTTTACCATCAATAATTTCCTTGAATGAGCGTACCGTGTCTTCAACCTTGACAAATTTTCCCGGCATACCGGTAAAGGTTTCAGCAACATGAAACGGCTGTGAAAGAAATTTTTGAAGTTTTCTGGCCCGCTGTACAGTGATCTTATCTTCATCAGACAGCTCATCCATACCCAGAATCGCAATGATATCCTGAAGCTCTTTGTATTTCTGCAGTGTCTGCTGAACCACACGCGCCACATTGTAATGTTCTTCACCAATGTATGCAGCATCCAGAATCCGGGACGTTGAATCAAGCGGATCCACAGCAGGATAGATTCCCAGCTCAGCAATCTGACGGGAAAGAACAACGGTTCCGTCCAGATGGGCAAATGTTGTGGCTGGAGCAGGGTCTGTCAAGTCATCAGCAGGTACGTAAACACACTGTACTGCAGTGATTGACCCTTTGTCTGTAGATGTGATGCGTTCCTGAAGCTCACCCATGTCAACCGCGAGTGTCGGCTGGTAACCAACAGCAGAAGGCATACGACCGAGAGTCGCAGATACCTCTGCACCCGCCTGGGTAAATCGGAAAATATTATCAACAAACAAAAGCACATCCTGGCCTTCTTCATCACGGAAATACTCTGCACAGGTCAGAGCAGACAAGGCAACCCGGGCACGTGCACCCGGCGGTTCAGTCATCTGTCCATACACCAGGGCACATTTTGGAAGAACGCCAGAATCTTTCATTTCATGATACAGGTCATTTCCTTCACGGGTTCTTTCACCCACACCGCCGAACACGGAAATACCACCGTGCTGCATGGCGATATTATTAACCATTTCCATCATGATAACGGTTTTACCAACTCCTGCACCACCAAACATTCCCATTTTGCCACCACGCGGGAACGGCACGAGAAGGTCGATTACCTTGACACCGGTTTCAAGAACCCTGACAGAGGTATCATGCCGATGAATCGGAAGCATTTTTTCCTGAGAGATGGGACCCAGACCGTCAACCGGTCTGCCCACAACATTAAGAACCCTGCCAAGAGACGCTTTGCCGACAGGCATCATGATCGGTGCGCCCGTGTCTTTTACCGGCATTCCTCTTTGAAGACCATCGGTTACATCCATCCCGATACACCGAACGACATTATCGCCCAGATGCTGCGCCACTTCAATGACCAGGTTGTCTTCCATCTCACTAATCGTCGGACTGGTTACAGTTAAAGCGGTTAAAACCGGAGGAAGGTTTCCGGGTTCAAAGGCAACGTCGACAACTGCACCGAGCACCTGTGCTATTTTTCCTATATTTTCAGCCATTTTTTTCTCCTATAAAGCTGTTTTCATATTATTCTAAATTATCCCTTAAGTGCTTCTGCACCGCCGACAATATCCATCAGGTCCGCTGTAATTTTCGCCTGTCTTGTTTTATTGAATATTGTCTGCAGCTCTGAAACCATATCCTGACACGCCTTGGTTGCATTTTCCATGGTCCGCATTCGAGCGGCATGCTCACTGGTTGAGGTCTGGAGCAGTGCATCATATATCTGAATATAAATGTTTTTGGGGAGCATCGCACCCAGCAATGCGTCAGAAGACGGTTCACATAAATGCTCTGCTAAAAACCCTTTTTCGTTTGATGCATCGGCTTCCTCGACGACCTCGGCCAGGGAAGGGACAGGAAGGACTTGCTTCACAGTAGGAATCTGCCTTGCCATCGTTTGAAAACCAGCGTAAACCAAATATACTTCATCCACAGATCCTTCAAGGAAACTGTTGATCAGTGTCTGTCCTGAAGTTGATGCAATACTGAATTCAACCCTGGAACCCACAACCCCGATAAATTGTTCTGCGATGGGAAACTGTGTTTTTTTGGCCCAGTCTCTTCCTTTTTTACCAAAACAATACAAAGAAACATCTTTGCCTGCCAATTCATTGTTAATAAATTTTTCAGCTTTATTAATTAAACTTGCATTAAAACCACCACAGAGTCCTCTGTCCGAGGTGCATAAAAGCATTACCACTTTTTTAACTTCTTCCCGGGGAACCAGTAACGGACTTGCATCCGAACCCGCTTTCCCGGCAATGCTCCCCAGAACCTCGGCAAACTTGCCGGCATAAGGTCTAAACGCCTCCATGCTGTTCTGAGCGCCCCGCAATCTTGAAGTGGCAACCATTTTCATGGCAGAGGTAATCTGTTTAGTCTTTTTAACACTGACTATTTTTGATTGTACTTCTTTTAATGTTGCCATATGATCTACCTTTCAAGCCTATTATTAGTAAATAAAATCATGAATTCTTTTCAAAGAAAATTATAAGGTTTCTTTAAACTCTTCATCATAGGCTTCCAGGCACTGTTTCAGTTTGGCCTCAATCTCAGCTGTAATTTCTTGTTTATCTCTGAGATCTGAAAATATTTCAGGAAAACGGTTTTCAACAAACAGATACAACCCTTCCTCATATTTTGAAACCGCTTCTTTTGGATATTTGTCAATATGCCCTTTGGTGCCGGCATAAAGTGCAGTAACCATTTTTTCCATTGGAAGCGGTTTGAACTGCGGTTGTTTTAAAAGTTCAACCAGCCGTTCACCACGAGTCAACTGTCTTTGAGTGGCGGCATCAAGGTCGGAACCAAAAGCGGCAAATGCTTCGAGTTCACGATACTGTGCCAGATCAAGCCGCAAAGTACCGGCGACCTGTTTCATGGCTTTTACCTGAGCCGCACCCCCTACCCGGGATACGGAAAGACCAACGTCAATGGCCGGACGAACACCCGCAAAGAAAAGTGATTTGTCCAGATAAATCTGACCATCTGTAATAGAAATAACATTGGTTGGAATAAAAGCAGATACGTCGCCTTCCTGGGTTTCAATGATCGGAAGTGCCGTAAGAGATCCGGCGCCCAGTTCATCATTGAGCTTGGCGGATCTTTCCAGTAGACGGGAATGGTTGTAAAAAATATCACCCGGATAGGCTTCACGTCCCGGAGGACGTCTGAGAAGCAGGGATACCTGGCGATAAGCAGCTGCCTGTTTGGACAGGTCATCATAAATGATGAGGGAATGTTCGCCTTTGTCCCTGAAGTATTCAGCCATGGCGCAGCCGGCATAAGGTGCCAGGTACTGCATTGCGGCCGGTTCTGAAGCACTGGCGATAACCACCGTGGTATATTCCATGGCACCGTGTTCTTCAAGAGCGGCAACAACCTGTGCGACCGTAGATTTTTTCTGTCCACAGGCAACGTAGATACATTTGATTCCTGAAGTCTTCTGTGCAATGATCGCATCAACCGCAATGGCCGTTTTACCGATCTGGCGGTCACCGATAATCAATTCACGCTGCCCTCTTCCCACCGGTGTCATGCCGTCAACTGCTTTTGCACCGGTATAACAGGGTTCATGAACGGATTTCCTGGCGATAACACCGGGGGCGACCAGTTCCATATTCATGTAATGATCGGAATTGATAGGCCCTTTACCATCAACCGGCTCACCGGTCGTGGTTACGACACGTCCTAAAAGTGCTTCCCCGACAGGAACGGACGCGATACGATCGGTTCGTTTGACCGTGTCACCTTCTTTGATTTTCTTGTCATCACCGAGGATAGCGATACCGACATTGTCTTCTTCGAGGTTCAGTGCAAGACCCAGAATTCCGCCGGGGAATTCAACCAGTTCCATTGCCTTTACTTTTTCCAAACCATAAACACGCGCGATACCATCACCTGATGAAAGGACAACCCCTGTTTCGCTCAGGTCCACCTCAGCATTAAACCCTTTTATCTGGTCTTTTATGATTTGGCTTATTTCTTCAGCTTTAATATTCATTAGACACTCTCACCCTTTTTTAAAATTTCTCTCATATTGATCAGTTGAGTCCGAACACTGCCGTCAAGTACAAGATCTCCGATCTTGGTCACCACCCCGCCAATAAGGCCGGGATCCTGCTCGACATCCAGAACAATATCTTTACCGGTTTTCTTTGATAATGCTTCTTTAATTTTTTCAATAGCGTCTGAGGACAATTCTGTTGCAGAAACAACACTTGCCTTGACAACCCCTTTTAATTCATCTGCAAAATCTTTGTAAAAAGAAGCAATTTCTCTTAAAAAACTGATACGGCCTTTATCAAATAAAAGCACCAGGAAAGATTTCATGATATCGGAAAAATCCGTTTTCTCCAAAACTTCCGATAACACTTTTTTCCTTTCATTTTTGCTAAACAATGGGTTGGTCAACGCCAGTTCGAAATTCTCATGTGTTGTGAAAAGGTCAACAACACCTTTTAATTCAGTGTTATATTGTTCCGCCTGCCCATCCTCTTTGCCGATTAGAATCAATGCCTTGGCATAACGCCTTGAAACTGCTAAATTTTTCATTATGCCACCACCTTTTTCAAATATTCATGGACCAGTTTATCCTGATCATCAGGAGAAATGGACTCTTTGATCAGGATTTCTGCTTTTTCCATGGCCATTTCAGAAATCTGTGTCTGCAGTTTTGTTTTTGCGCTTTTGAATTCCTGCTGGATATTGCGTTTTGCCATTTCTTCAAGCTTAACCGCCTGCGCCCTGGCTTCTTCAAGAATTCTCACCTTTGCCTTTTCTCCCTGTTTCACATAATCCTCAACAATCAGTTTGGATTCTGCATCCAGGTTCCTGAATTTAGCTTCGTATTCGGCCAGTTTTCTCTCAGCATCTTTCTTTTTCTGTTCAAGAACCACCAGTTCTTCTTCTATCTCCTTTTTTCGGGATGAAAAAAATTCTTTCACTGGTTTTTTAGCCAACCAGACCAATGCCACAACAAGGATCCCAAAATTAAGTACTTTGTACCAGTCTGTTGCAACCCAGCCTTTGGGTTCGCCACTGGCAGCCATGACAGCCGCACAGCTTGCGAAAAACAGCACTGATGTTAAAAAAGAAATGATTTTAAACTGCTTTGTACTGAATCTGGTTTTTTTCATTAAAAAGCCCTCCCGAGTATCTTTTCGCCAATGGATTTGGCATAGGCATCGATCTCTTTTTCAAGAGTTTTCCGGGCTTCAGCAGTCTCCTGAGCAACCTGCATTTTGATCTCTGCAAGCGTTGCCTGAGCCTTTTTGTTAATCTGATCAATGATTTCTTTTTCTTCAATGGATGCTTCTTCAACAAAGGCCTCTTTTTTCTTAAGTCCTTCGGCCCTGGCTTGTTTTAACCCGTCTTTGTATTTATTTTCCTGATCTGTCAGCAGGGTTGAGGCTTTTTCAAACCCGCTTGCCAGACTGGAGGTTTTCTCTTTACGTTCAAGGAGAATCCCACGGATTGGTTTATACAAAACCAGGTTGAGCACCCAAAGCAGAAAAAGGAAATTGATCATCTGAATTAACAGAGATACATCAATACTAATCATAAACTTCCCCTCCGCCAGTAAAAATTATAATAATACTAACCACTTATATCATTCATGCTGTTTTTGAATAAACAGCTTGTATTCAACACAAATCGAACCTTGAGTACCATTCAGGCAGGACTTTGTCAACATGGAAACACAAAATAATTAATGATATTTTCAGGCTTGCATATGGATGAATTTTGTTTTACTTAAGGAGCAAAATTAAAAATCAATCATGGATTCATATGCATCATTTAATTGATAAATATCAATTGGCGCCCCACCCCGAAGGGGGTTTTTACCGTGAAATTTTCAGATCTGATAACCAGGTATTATCTTACGCACATAATCGGGAAAGAGATGCCATGACACATATTTACTTTTTGCTGCCCTGTGATCAGGTTAGTTTTTTCCATAAAGTCGTTCATGATGAAATTTGGAATTTTTATGAGGGTGCTCCTTTGAAATTGATAACGCTGGAAGAGGAAACACTCCACCAGGAAACCATTGGCGGAAATGATAAAATATATGCTGCTATAGTAAAGG
>JAABSK010000073.1 GCA_011390435.1 Desulfobacteraceae bacterium
GCTCAAACCGGAGAAGCAGCGATTAAAATGGCCAGGCAGTCCCGGCCGGATCTGCTGATTCTGGATTTAATGCTTCCGGGCATGGACGGGCTGGAAGTAACCCGGTATCTGAAAAACAATGAATCCACACAGGATTTGCCCATCGTGATGTTGACTGCCAAAGGAGAGGAATCTGATGTCATTACCGGCCTGGAACTGGGGGCCAATGATTATATATCCAAACCCTTCAGTCCAAAGGTGCTGGTAGCCAGAATCCGCGCAATCCTCAGGCGGCGCAGAAAAAAAAATGATATTCCGGAGAACCGGATCAGGCAGGAGGGGCAGATTGCCATTGATCCTGCCCGCCATGCTGTCACTGTTGAGGGAAAGCCTGTGGACCTGACCCTGTCTGAATTTGAGCTGTTATCATTTCTGGCAGACAAAAAAGGCTGGGTATTCACCCGGGGCCAGATTGTGGATGCCATCCGGGGGGAAAACTATGCGGTAACCGAAAGAAGTATTGATGTCATTATTGTGGGGTTGAGAAAGAAACTTCAACAGCACGCCACCCTTATCGAAACGGTAAGGGGTGTAGGCTATCGGTTCAAAGAGTAGCAGACATGGTGAAAAAAAAGAAGCTGATCTGGTATATTTTCCCATCCTTTCTGATGATTACCCTGGCCTCCATTGCAGTGGTAACCTTTTATTCCAGCACCTCTTTTCGAAATTTTTTTTTGAAAAACGCGGAAAAAGACCTGACGATTCAGGCCCAGCTGCTGCAAGTGTATTTTACAGACAAGCTGTGGCCGGGAAAAAATATTTCTGCCGATATTGACCAGCTGTGTAAAAATATCGGGAAGAAAACCGGTACACGGATTACGGTGATCCTGCCGTCAGGGGAAGTGATCGGAGATTCTGCGGGAAATATTGCCCAGATGGAGAATCATGCGAAACGCCCTGAAATCATGGCAGCACTGAATGAAAAAAAAGGGATCTCTTCCCGGTACAGTTCCACCATTGATAAAAATATGATGTATATTGCACTTCCAGTGATCCATCAGGATGCCGTTGCCGCTGTTGTCAGAACATCGGTAAGCCTTTCCATCATTGACAGGGAAATCAGGGACGTTCGGAACAATATCCTGATCGTGATGGTGTTTACCATTCTTCTGGCAGCAGTGATCAGTCTGGTGGTCAGCCGGCGGATTACCCGGCCCATTGAGCAGATGAAAAAAAGTGCCTTTCATTTTTCCACCGGCAATTTGAAAAAACGCCTTGTCACCCCTGATGCAGAGGAGCTGTCTGAGCTGGCAGCCACCATGAATCAGATGGCGGAAAACCTGGATGATAAAATCAGGGATTTCAAAAACCGGAGTATGGAACTGGAAGCGGTCCACAGCAGCATGCAGGAAGGGGTGATCGCCATTGACAAAAATGAGCGAATCATCACGATCAATGCGGCTGCGGCACGGATCCTGGATTTTCCGTCAGCACAGGTCAAATCGCGGGATATTCTTGAGGTTGTCCGGAATGTCGCGTTTCAGACATTTATCCAAAATGCATTGGCCACCCATGAGCCGGTTGAAGACGATATTGTTATTTCCCGTGATCAGGACACAGTGCTGAACATTCATTCAACCGCATTATACGACACCACGGAAAAGCGGATCGGAACCTTGATCATCTTTCATGATATCACCCGGATGCGGCGTCTTGAAACCCTGCACAAGGATTTTGCAGCAAATGTTTCCCATGAGCTGAAAACGCCTTTGACCAGCATCAAGGGATTTATTGAAACCCTGCAGGAAATGCTGGAAAAGCAGGACACTGAACAAATTACCGCATTTTTGAAAATTATTGAGAAAAATGTCAACCGGATGATCAATCTGATCAATGACCTCCTGGCCCTGTCACGGCTTGAGCGCATGAAAGGCACGGATATCCGGTTTGAGCGACATTCTCTGGAAGTGCTTGTCCGACGGGCGGTTCATGCCTGTAAAATCCCCCTGGACGCTGCAGATATCAGCGTGGCAATCGACTGTCCGGAAAATATTCATGTCATGGCGGATCCGATCTTGATGGAGCAGGCCATTATTAACCTGGTGGACAATGCCATTAAGTACAGCCCGGAAAAAACACAGGTTTCAGTTTCAGCCACAGGAAAAGACCCGTGGGTCGTGCTGACAATAAAAGATACCGGTTGCGGTATTGATCCGGAACACCTGCCGAAAATTTTTAACCGGTTTTACCGGGTGGATAAATCCAGGAGCCGCCAGGATGGCGGAACAGGTCTGGGACTTGCCATTGTCAAGCATATCATCCAATATCATAAAGGCAAAATTGAGGTGGCCAGCAAAAAAGGTTCCGGCACCTGCTTCACCATCAGCCTTCCGGCTGGGTAACACCGCTGTCAAACAGTTTTGAGGCATTGCCGCCCAGAATCATTCTTTTGTGTTCAGAACTGATGCCTGACCTGTCAAGATCGGCGTAATACCGGTCCGGTGTCAGCAAAGGATAATCGGTTCCAAACAGAATTTTGTCATCAAGGCCTGCAAGAACCGCCATATCGTATATCTGGGGATCGTATAGAAACACGGTGGCTGCTGTATCATACCAGATGTTTTTCAGAACGGTTTTGGCTTCTTTTTTCATGATATGGTAAAACAGAATTCCGCCGCCCCAGTGGGCCAGGATCATCCTGTTGTCAGCAAACCGCTGTGCCAGTTTATAGATCTGTTCAAGCGTGACAGGGGTTTTGCCTGGATATGCGTGCCCCACAGGCTCGTTGGTGTGGATCATACAGGGCAGATTACCTTTTTCTTTCAGGACAGCCATCACCGGTTCCAGCAGTTTTAATGCCGCATCATCAATGCCTGACAGGTAAAATGCCAGTTCCCCTGCGCCGCAGAGGCCCGCATCAATGCATCTTCGGGCTTCATCTGCCGCACCAGGCCAGGTGACATCAAAGCAGGCAAGGCCTTTGATTTTCCCGGGATATTTTATAACTGCTTCGATAACAACGTCATTATTGCGCCGTGAATGATCCGGGGTTCGCCATGGAAATCCGCAGACAACAGCGGTATCCACCTCATGCGCATCCATTGACTGAACAAGCTCGTCAACCGTGCAGATGGCAGCCTTGGGCGAATCATACAAAAGCGAAAACTCTGGTTCATTTTCAAAATATCCAGACCGGTCCTGCTTGATCGATTCTGGGAAAATATGGGTATGGGCATCGATAATCATCTCAATTGTCCTTTGAATGTTCGGGTTTGATATTGTAAAATATCTGTTATCAATATATATTAATTGTTTTGTGTGAACAAGGTTTGAATACAGGATGACCATGAAATATTATCCCATTTTTCTGGATGTGAAAAACCGCAGATGCTTGGTGGTCGGTGCCGGCCAAGTGGGAATGAGAAAGGCTGAAAACCTTGTGAGAAGCGGGGCGCAAGTGACAGTGGTCAGTCCTGTTTTTTCCGAAAAATTCTGTCAGCAGGATGCCCGCATGATCTGCAAAAACAAACCCTATGACGATACCGATCTGGAAGGGATGTTTCTGGTGTTCGCTGCCACAGACAATGCAGAACTCAATTGCCGCATCCAGCAGGACGCACGGGAAAACGGCCTGTTGTGCAATGTGGCGGATGCGCCGGAAAACAGTGATTTTCTTCTGCCATCGACAATTGAGCAGGGAGATCTGGTCATTGCAGTCTCCACATCCGGCACAAGCCCGGCCATGGCCAGAACAATTAAAAATTCACTTTCCAGGCAGTTCGGGCCGGAGTATGCTGTCTTTTTACAATTGATGGGGAGTCTCCGCAGCCGCCTCCTTGCTCAAAACCATTCGCCGGATACGCACAAAAACGTATTTTACCGCTTGATTGACAACAATATTATAGAATTGATCAAGGCAGGAGATGAAATGAAAATCAACGCAATTCTGCACCGGGTGATCGGAGAGCAGTATTGTTTTCAGGATCTTATTTCCCCGAAGGAGTGATCAATGGGTCTTCAAACAGCAGACATCTTGCTGCAAATCACAACCGCACTCTATTTTTTAAGTATGGCAGGGTATGTCCTGTTTTTATTTAATCAAAAAGATCTTTATCAAAGAGTGGCTTTTTATCTAATTACCGCAGCGGTGGTCTGTCATTTTTCAAGTATCGTCTTTTATACCTTTGCCAGAGGGTATGTACCCATACAGAATAAATCCCAGAGCCTTTCGCTGGCAGCCTTGACCGTTGGGTGCATGTTCTGGTTTTTTCATTATCGGTTCGGACTCAAGATTCTGGGAGTTTTTGCCTCTGTCCTGCTGTCTGTCCTCATGCTGACAGTACTGCTGCTTCCGGAGGCACCGGTGGAGAAAAATGCTGTTTTAAAGGGATTCTGGCTGTATTCTCATATCCTGCTGGTATTTGCCGGAGAAGCTGCCCTGGCCCTGGCCTGCGGCGCCGGTATCTTATATCTTCTTCAGGAAAAAGGAATCAAGAGCAAACAGCCGGGGTTTTTCTTTAAACGCCTTCCCTCCCTGGATTTGCTGGACAGCGTTGGATATACCTGTCTGACCACGGGATTTGCCCTGCTGACAGTCGGCTTGATCACCGGATTTATTTATGCCCGGGCTGTGTGGGGAAAATTCTGGAGCTGGGACCCAAAGGAAGTGGCTTCGGTGGGTACCTGGGCGGTTTATGCGGCCTTGCTTCATCTGCGCCTGAATTCAGGGTGGCAGGGCAGAAAATCAGCCATCGTGACCATTATCGGATTTTTTATTATTATCTTCACCTTTCTCGGGGTCAATCTTCTGCTGGGTGGACATCACCAGGAATTCACAAAGTAAAGTCAGCCATATGTCAACGATTATTCTCATCGGAGCCAACCACAAAACTGCGCCAGTTGAACTGCGGGAAAAACTGTCGTTTTCATCAGAGGAAACCCGCTCTGCGCTTAAGATTCTTGTGAACGACAGCGATATCAGAGAAAGTCTGGTGTTTTCCACCTGCAACCGGACTGAAATTCTCTATATCCCCGAGACCGGCGACCAGGTGGATAAGGTCATCACTTTTATTGCTGAACACAAACAGATCGATATCCGGGAGTTCAAGGAAAATCTTTATATTTACAAGGATGATGACGCCATTCGGCATCTGTTTCGCGTGTCTGCCAGTCTGGATTCCATGGTGGTTGGGGAGCCCCAGATTCTTGGCCAGATCAAGAGTGCGTATCGAATGGCTGTGGCGGAGAAAGCTTCAGGCGTGATGCTCAACCGGCTGATGCATAAATCCTTCAGCGTGGCCAAAAAGATACGAAAAGAAACCGGTATCGGTGACAACGCCGTCTCGATCAGTTATGCCGCCATTGAACTGGCCCATAAGATTTTTTCCAATCTGGCTGAAAAAAGTGTCATGCTGCTGGGTGCCGGAGAAATGGCAGAGCTGGCTGTTGAACACCTGATCTCCCACAAGGTGAAAAAAATTGTTGTGGCCAACCGGACATTTAAGAATGCCGTGGATCTGGCCGGCAGATTCAACGGTCAGGCTGTGAAATTTGAAGAGCGGGTGCAGGCCCTTGCCGATGTGGATATCATTATCAGCTCCACCGGGGCAACCGAATATGTTCTGACCCGGGATCAGGTCAAGGCTGCCATGAAGCTGAGAAATCATCACACATTGTTTTTTATTGATATCGCCGTTCCAAGGGATATTGATCCAAAGATCAATTCAATTTCCAATGCATATGTATATGATATTGATGATTTGAAAAATATTGTTGAGTCCAATATTGAGCAGCGGGGGAAAGAAACCGTCAAGGCGGAGCGGTTTGTGGAAGAGGCTGTGGTTAAATTCCGCCAATGGATTGAAGGGCTTGCAGTGGTTCCGACCATCAAGGCCCTCAACGATAAGATGGCTTCCATCGTTGACATTGAGTGCAAAAAAACCCTGTCCAGCATGCAGCATCTGTCGGCAGAAGATATTGAAGCCATCCGCCGGATGACCCAGGCCATTGCCACCCGGACCATTCACGATCCCATTGTGTTTCTGCGCAACACCGGCGACCACAGGGATGATTCGCTTTATTTGAACGTCACCCGGCAGCTGTTCAACCTGGATATTCCGGAAGAGGACCACTAAGGCAGGTGATTTATTCCTTTACATTTTTTTGCTTTTTGGTATATAATACCCCTTCTTTACGGTCGTGTAATTTTAGATAAAGGGCAAATATTATGAAAAAAGAAGATTTGGAATTTTTTAAGAATCTTTTGAATGAAAGGCTTCAAGAGCTCCTTTCCCATGCAGATAATACCGTAACCGGAATGACCAAGCCAAAAGAAAATTTTGCCGATCCAACAGACAGGGCCTCCCACGAAGCAGACAGAAGCTTTGAGCTGCGAATTCGTGACAGAGAACATAAACTGATCAAAAAAATTAAAAATGCACTGACCCGGGTGGAGAATGGTACCTTTGGTATCTGTGAAGCCTGTGAGGAAGAAATTTCCATCAATCGACTGAAAGCCCGACCGGTAACCACGCAGTGTATCGATTGTAAAACACGTGAAGAGGATATGGAGAAAGCTCTGGGGATTTAGCCGATGCAGGGTGTTTCTTGATTGATCTTCACATACATTCAACCGCTTCAGACGGATCCTTTTCTCCTTTTGACATTCTGGACCTGGCAAACCAGTCCGGGGTCAGCGTTGTTTCCATCACCGACCATGATACCATTGACGGGGTCAAACAGCTGTTTGAGCATCCCCTGCCCGCGCATCCGGAACTGATCACCGGCGTTGAAATGAGCTGCACCCCGCCGGATGAATTCAAACATCTGGGCAGCATTCATCTTCTGGGATATGGATTCAGTCTTTACGATCGACAGCTCAACGCCATTTTTGACGCTGCCCGGCGATCCCGTGAACAGCGCAATCCCGAAATTATTGAAAAATTAAATGCGCTGGGTATCGAGATCTCAATGGCGGATGTGATCAACCGTTTCAGCGCAGAACAGATCGGACGACCCCATATCGCGGAAGTGATGAAAGAGAAGGGGGATGTCAGCTCTTTTCGTGAGGCATTTGACCGGTATCTGGCAAAGGGAAAGCCAGGATACGTTGATAAATACAAGATCCATGTCAAAGATGCCATTCAGGCGATTTTAAATGCCGGCGGCGTTCCGGTACTGGCCCATCCAGGACTGCTGACTTTCAAGGAGACCCTGGAAGAGCAAAAATTTATCGACCAGCTTGCAGCATACGGCCTGATGGGACTGGAGGTGTTCTATACCGATCACGATGCCAGCGCCACTGCGTTTTATCATGACCTTGCCATAAAGAAATCGTTGATTGTTACGGGTGGATCTGACTTTCACGGGTCTTTTAACAGCGGTGTTGACATCGGAAGCGGCAAAGGGAATCTGGACATTGATGTGTCTGTTGCCAGGGCACTGCTGTCCGGTATTGAATCTGTCAGGGCTGCCCACACCCGTCTGGGTATTCTTGAAACCAACCTTGGATACCAGTTTGCTGATCAGTCCCTGCTGAATACTGCTTTGTGCCATCGTTCGTATTTAAACGAAAACCAGACCCTTTGCGATACAGACAATGAACGCCTGGAATTTTTAGGCGATGCCGTACTCGGGCTCTGTGTGGGGCAACTGCTCATGGAGAAAAGTCCATCCAAACGAGAAGGGGAATTATCCAAATTACGGGCCAGCCTGGTCAGTGAACCTGCGCTTGCAGACATGGCAAGATATATTGATCTGGGACGGTTCATCCGCCTTGGTAAAGGCGAATCCCTTTGCCGGGGATTTGAAAAAAATTCCATCTTATCAGATACGTTTGAGGCCGTGATTGCAGCTGTATACCTGGATGCCGGATTTGACAGGGTGTATGCACTGGTGCTGGATCTGTTCAGCCGGAATCTGGCAGATCTGCTGTCCTGTTCCAGCGCTGTTGATTACAAGAGTATGCTGCAGGAATACGCCCAGGAAAGGGGCGAAACAGCCCCACAATATGTATTGATCGATGAAAGTGGCCCAGACCATGATAAAACCTTTCATATTGCCACCTGTGTATCCACTGTTCATGCTGAAGGAACCGGTAAGACCAAAAAGGCGGCAGAGCAGGCCGCAGCCAGAGCCGTGCTGGAAACACTGGGCCTGGTTCAGCCCCAATAATGCCGGCGGCACACTTGAAACCACTGGTCATTCCGGTTTTTATTCCCCATGCCGGCTGTCCCCATCAGTGTGCCTTCTGTAACCAGTCTATTCTTACCCGGCACCTGCCAGATATCGTGGATGTAAAAACCATTCATCATACCATTCACAAATACCTGCAGTATCAAAACAGACGAAAACCTGTGGAGCTGGCGTTTTTCGGCGGGAATTTTCTGGGGTTGCCCCAGGCGGATGTGACAAGACTTCTGGAAGCGGTTCAGCCTTATATTCATGAGAAAAAGATTGACGGCATCCGGTTTTCAACCCGGCCGGATACCATTACAGCTGCGCATCTGGAGCAGATCCGGCAGTTTAATGTGCATGCGGTTGAGCTGGGAGTTCAGTCCATGGATGACCGGGTTTTGCAATGTTCCAGGCGGGGGCATACCCGTGAAGACACAATTTTGGCAATTGACCTGTTAAAAAAAGCATCCATCAAGACAGGTGTTCAGGTGATGGTCGGTCTGCCGGGTGATACTGAAGAACTGGCACTGAAAAGTACAACAATGCTGATCCGGCTGGCACCGGATTTTGCGCGGATTTATCCGCTGGTGGTGTTGAATGGCAGTCTGGTGGCAAAATGGTTTCAGCAGGGGCGTTATCAGCCGTTGAGCCTGGAGTCGGCAGTGCATCAGGCCAGACAGATGTATCAGATGTTTACTGCAGCAAACATCCGTGTGATCCGTATGGGACTGCAGTCATCTGATCTCATGGAAGATCGTTTGCAGGTTTTGGCAGGCCCCTGGCACCCGGCATTCGGGCACCTGGTACTCAGTGCAGTGATGTATGAGGAAATGACAGAGAAAATCAACGACTGCCTGAAGCAGGGCGGTACCGGGCACCTGGTCATCCGCGTGCACCCCCGGTGTGAATCCCGGACAAGAGGGCATCAAAACAGCCATTTTGAAAAACTGCACCGCCAATATCCCCAAACGCGGTTTTCCATTGCCCTGGATCCGGAAATGGCTCTGGATCAGGTGGATGTTTCAGATTCTGCTTAAATCCCTTCCTTAAAAAGATCTTCTGCGGCTGAAGCAGTGTCCGGCTCAGGCGTATGTTCTGTCGGAACGGTTCCTTCCTTGAAACACTCAAAAATGGTTTTCTCAGATGATTCAATAGGCAGCAGTCCGGTTTTTGCGTCGATTTTGGCAAAGACAATGCCTTCGGGTACATTGAATGTCCGGGCGGGTTTTCCTTCAAGGGCGTTTTTCATGAATTCAAGCCAGATTGGACTTGCAGCCCTTGATCCGGTTTCGCCATTACCCAGAGGGGCCTCCTGATCAAGACCCACCCACACCCCTGTGGTATACCGGGGGGTGTATCCCAAAAACCAGGCATCATGAAGGTTGTTGGTGGTTCCGGTTTTTCCGGCAACCGGCCGGTTCAAAGCCTTGAGCCGCCATCCGGTTCCGTCTTTGACAACGCTTTCAAGCATATTGGTCATGATATAGGCGGTGCTCATGTCAATCACTTTCCTGCGGATCAGCTGGGATGTCTCAAGCAGGTTGCCGTCACGGTCGTATATTTTGGTGATAAACACCGGTTCGATCAGGTATCCAAGATTTGAAAAAACCGAATAGGCATTGACGATTTCCAGCAGTGAAAGGCCGGATGAGCCCAGTGCGATGGACAGATCCTGACTGATATCAGAGGTAATCCCCATTTTCCGGGAATAGTCGATTACATAATCAATGCCGATATCCTGAAGGATTTTGATGGTCACCACATTTCTGGAATGCACCAGTGCTTCCCGGAACAGGGTGGGACCAAAAAATTTTTCAGTATAGTTTTTGGGTTTCCATGTAAAATCACGTTCAGTATCTTTATACACCACAGGCGAGTCAATAATGACGCTTGCTGCAGTATAGCCTTTGTCAAGGGCGGCTGCATAGATAATCGGTTTGAAAGCGCTCCCTGGCTGACGTCTGGACTGATACGCACGGTTGAACTGGCTGTTGCGATAATCCCGTCCGCCGATCATCGCCTTTACATGCCCGGTTTCCGCTTCAATGCTCAGCAGGGCTGACTGGGCAATGGGTTCCTGTTCCAGGGTAAATTCATGCATCTCGTCATCTGTATCTGATTCCATTACTTTGACCAGGATAACATCTCCGCGGTTGAAAACCTGTGACGGGCGCCTGGCGCTGTCTTCATAATACGGCTTTTCCTGATCCGGTTTTCTGGCCCATTTCATGGTGGCAAGCCTGATGATTCCCTGGAAGTGCCCCACACGGATGCGGGTGATGCCTTGATCGTCATCAATATCCAATACCACAGCCTGGTAAGTGTTGTCAGGCTGCAGCGGGTTGTTTCCGATTTTTTCCGATATCTGCTCGCAGAAACTGTCGATCTGCAATGCAGGGATGTTTTTTAACGGTCCCCGATAACCGGTTCTTCTGTCCAGGTCAATCAATCCGGTATTCACGGCGGCCCGTCCGATTTTCTGCAACTCAATGTTAACAGCTGTATGGATCTGAAGTCCCTGGTTGTAAAGAGCGTCTTTGCCGTAATGGGTTTCAACATACCGTCTGACATGTTCGGTGTACCAGGGAACCCGCTCGATAAACCAGTTTTTTCTGGGTTTGATGTCCAGCTTCAGGCTGATGGCGTCTGTCACCGCCAGGTTGGAAATCATGTCTTCTTCTTTCATGCGGTTTAAAACATAGATCTGACGCTGTTTGGCCCGATCCGGATATCTGAAGGGTGAGTACCGGCTGGGGGCCTGGGGAAGACCGGCCAGCATGGAACACTCAGCCAGATTCAGATCGCGGATATGCTTGCCAAAGTAATTTTCAGCAGCAGCCTCCACGCCATATGCCCCATGACCCAGGTAAATCTGGTTTAAATAGAGAAAAAGAATTTCATCTTTTGTGAACCTTTTTTCGATTTTATATGCCAGGATGGCTTCTTTCAATTTTCGTTCATAGGTGCGTTCCGGGGTCAGCAAAAAGGATTTGGTTACCTGCTGGGTGATGGTTGACCCGCCCTGAACAATTTCTCCGGCCTGGAAATTTTTAAGGAATGCGCGGACAATGGATAAAATATCAATGCCGGGATGCTCCCGGAACCGAGAGTCTTCAGCTGCCACAAACGCATTGATCAGATTTTCAGGCATATCAGACAGGGGAATAACAATTCGGCGTTCTTCATAGAATTCTCCGATTTTTCTTCCAT
>JAABSK010000074.1 GCA_011390435.1 Desulfobacteraceae bacterium
AGACTTTTCAGGACAAACACCCGGCACCGGGAAACCAGGGCAGGGATCACTTCGAATGATGGGTTTTCCGTCGTGGCTCCCACCAGGGTAATCAATCCTTTTTCCACATGATGCAAAAAAGCATCCTGCTGGGCCTTGTTGAACCGGTGAATCTCATCCACAAACAGAATGGTGCGTTTCTGATACAGGGTTTTACGCTCTTTTGCCTGATCGATAATCCGCCGGATATCTTTCACACCGGAAAGCACGGCTGACATCTCCACAAACACGGACTGGGTTTCCCTGGCGATCATACCGGCCAGGGTTGTTTTCCCGCATCCAGGCGGCCCCCACAGAATCATGGAAAAAACCCGGTCATCAGCAATGGCCCTGGCAAGCAGGCTGCCTTTGCCGGTTAAATGCTGCTGCCCGACCAGTTCGTCAAGACTCCGGGGCCGCATCCTGTCCGCCAGTGGACGATGCATATCGGTTTTTCCGGATCTATTTCGGGATTCAAACAGGTCCATGGTGTTTATGCCCCGCCTTCATCCCGCTTGCGTTTTCGCTGGCTCTGCACTTTCCGCTGTTTCTGCTTTTTGGTTGTCTGACGCTGTTTTTTCTTCTGTATCCGCTGCTCTTCCCTGGATCCGCCGGAAAATTGAATTTTCCCTGTTTTTTCCCTGAAAAACAAACGGATCGGCGTTTTTTCCAACGGGATCATCTGCCGAAGCTGGTTGATCAGATACCGTTTGTAGGAAAAATGCACGGCATCGGGAAAATTCACAAAGCACACAAAACCAGGAGGCCTGGTGGCCACCTGGGTACTGTAAAAAAATTTCAGACGGCGCCCCTTGTGCAGGGACGGCTCTTCCCTGAAAACCGCATCTTCAATGATCCGGTTCAACACCCCGGTGCTGATGCGAAAACAATATTCCCTGTATATTTTGACCACTTCATCCAGAACCCTGTGACAGCGCTGACCGGTCTTGGCGGAAATTGTCATGGCAGGGGCATAGGATAAAAACTTTGATTTATACCGCAGCTCCTCCATGAATTTTTTAACGCTTTTGCGCTCTCCATCCAGAAGATCCCATTTGTTCAACAGGAACATGGCACCGCATCCCCTGGATTCTGCATACCCTGCAATGGTGATATCCTGATCCGTAATGCCTTCGTCCGCATCAATGAGAATCAGGGCCACATCACATTTATCCATGCAGTCCAGCGCTTTGATGATGGAAAATTTTTCTATCTTTTCAGTGACTTTTCCCTTTCGCCGGATACCAGCAGTATCCACCAGAACAAACTGCTGACCTTTATGGGTGACGCTCAATTCAATGGCATCCCGGGTGGTGCCGGCAATCGGGTCCACCACCACCCGTTTTTCACCGAACAGGCGATTGGCAAGGGAAGATTTTCCCACGTTGGGACGGCCCACAATAGCGATTCTGATGGGATCTTCTTCAGGTGCATCCTCCAAAGAATGTTCCGGCAGAACCGATACCAGTTCATCCAGGAAATCTCCCACCCCGATGCCATGGGCTGCAGAAACATGAAAAAACCGGTCTGTGCCGATGGCATAAAACTCGGTCAGGTCATTTTCCTGCTTCATGCTTTCCACCTTGTTGATCAGGTAAAAAACCGGCTTGTCCATCCGCCTTAAAAAATCAGCCAGATCAAGATCATAAGGGGAAAGCCCTGCCCGGCCGTCCAGAATAAAGACCAGGATATCTGCCTGACGAGCGGCTGCTGTGAGCTGATCTTTGATCTGAGCGGCAAAATAATCCTCATCAGAGCTTAAAAATCCGCCGGTATCAACCAGGGTGAAGTCGATATCATTCCAGGTGGCATCCGCAAAATGACGATCCCGCGTTACACCGGGAAAATCGTCAACAATGGCCTGCCGTGATCCGACAATCCGGTTAAACAGTGTGGATTTGCCCACGTTGGGTCGACCAAGAAGGGCTACAACCGGCTTCATACATTAACCTCCAGATAAAAAACAAAACAAATCATGATCTTATACAATATATTGGGCCATTGATAAATAGCAATCATTCAGGATGGCAGGGGAACAGGGTGCTACTTTGTCCAGGAAAACAGCAGGGAACCGATGGTCAGAAATACAACCGTCATTGCCAGCAGGATGCTCACCTCAAAAGAGACATCTGACAGCGTCGCGCCATCATTGATAATTTTTCTGGCAGCAGACAGAAAATGGGTTAACGGCAGCGCATTTGAAATGGTTTTCACCCATTGGGATGCCCCTTCAATGGAAAACCAGACTTCAGAAAGGAACATCATGGGCCAGGAGATGAAGTTGATCACACCATTGGCCAGTTCCTCGTTGGTCCCTCTGCAGGCAATGATCAGGCCGATAGACGACAGACACAGGGTTCCGGCAAAAAAAACCGCCAGTACATCCATGTAGGAGCCGTTCATCTGAAAGGAAAAGATCAGATCAGACCCAAACCACACCACAAAGGACGTAAGCAATAAGATCATGACCCTGGAGGCCATCTGGGCGAACAGATATTCAAATGCGGTAACCGGGGTGGCCTTCAATCTTTTGAGCACGCCTGTCCTGCGGTACCTTACCACCACAAACCCCACGCCGAAAAAAGCTGAGAACATGATGTTCATGCACAAAATCCCTGGAAACAGCCAGTCAATATACCGGATCGGCTCTCCTTCAACCCGGTGTTTCTCCATCCGGCCTGCCACATCAGCATCATCCATGACAGACGCCGTGATAACCGCTTCCATGATTTTTCCCTTGGGCGAGCCGGCATTGACCCAGTACCGAAGCGGGGAGGCGCTGTTTTCCAGCAGCAGATCAATCTTGTGGTGCTCCAGCTTGTCCATGCCCTGACCAAGATCTGCAATGGGCACAATTTTAATATACTCCGCAGTCTGAAGCATTTCCGGGATTGTCATTTGCTGTTCAATGGCGGCAGTATCCGGCTGAAGCGGAAAAACCCCTATCTTGAACGGTGCACGGGCATCCGAACTGAAAATCATGCCAAAACCGGCAACAATCAGAAATGGAAACAGAATATTCCAGCCAAAACCAGCCTTGTCTCTGATAAACTCATAGTTTCGGGCAACAAACAGGGCCCACATCCGCTTCAGGTTCATCGTGTTATTCTCTCAAATGCCTGCCGGTCAGTTTCAAAAAAACAGACTCCAGATTCCGGGGATATTCCGACTCCAGACAATGGATTTCAATCAAATGCGCGGGCGTACCCTGTTCAATGATGCGCCCTTTGTCCATAATCGCCACCAGATCGCACAGATTCTGGGCTTCCTCCATGTAATGGGTGGTCAAAACAACGGTTTTACCCCGGTTTTTCATTCCCCTGATGATTTCCCATACATGCTGTCTGGCCTGGGGGTCCAGACCGGTGGATGGCTCGTCCAGAAACACCAGATCCGGATCATTGAGCAGGGCCAGCCCCAGGAGCAGGCGTTGTTTCTGACCGCCTGAAATTTTGTTGTTCATACTGTTTTGCACGCCTTCAAGCATGCACAGCCTGATCAGGGATTGCACCGGCAAATGCTTTTGATAAAAGGCGCCAAAGGTTTTCAGGGTTTCAGAAACCGTTAAAAAAGCCAGCAGTTCCGTCTGCTGGAACTGAATGCCAATCTCCTGATTGAAGCTTCGGTTTCGGGCCGCTCCCTTATACAGAATCTCACCGGAATCCGGATCAACAATATTTTCCATCATCTCCACTGTGGTTGTCTTACCGGCGCCATTGGGGCCCAGCAATCCAAAACAGCTTCCACTGGGAATGGAAAATGAAATGCCGTCCACGGCAATCTTTTTGCCGTACTTTTTGCTCAGCTTTCTGACATCCACAATCGCGTTCTGGCTGGACATGATCTGTTAGTGTTTCTCCACGGGTCTGTTTCAAATCTCTCATCAATTTTGCGCAGCATAGCTGAATCACTGGAAAATGGCAAGGCTGCTGTAATGGATGCGCCTGCATCGTTTTTAACCCATTATTCTTTCAGGCGGTATATTGTTTGAATGCTTTTCCCATTTCCCTGAACTTCTTTAAAATGCTTTTTCAGCAGCACGTCATAAGCATTTTTTGCATCTGTATGCCCATCCTCGGCGGCAGCAGCAAAATGCAGCATCGCGACCTGTATCGGCAGTTGCTGCTCATCTTCAGTCGTACCATATCCCTGATAGATTAACACCCCCAGATTATACCGGGCATCAACATGCCCTTCCCGGGAAGCTTTTCTGAACCAGTTCGCTGCTTCTTCATAATCCTGATCAACGCCTTCTCCATTAAGATACGAGATCGCCACCCTGTTGATCCCTTCAACCAAGCCATTTTCAGCCGATTTTTTGAAACAATCAAATGCCTTTTTATAATTTTGGGGCACACCATTTCCATTTGTGTATAAAATTCCAACATTGTAAATTGCCCCATCGTGTCCGCCATCTGCAGCTTTTTCAAACCAATGGAAGGCCTTTTCAAAATCCTGACCCGTGCCTTTCCCTTGAGAATACAATATCCCAATATTATACATCGCCTCGATGGATCCCTGATCTGCAGCTTTTTTAAAATACTTGAACGCTTTTTCATAATCCTGCAGCACCCCTTCCCCATTATAAAAGGAGAGCCCTTTTTGAAAATTGTCCTGCAGATTATCTTTCGCCGTAAACACCACAATCCCAAGAATTAAAAAAGCAGAAACGATCACAACGATCATCTTCTTCATTTTCATCGTAATCTCCATTCTTTAAAGTGTTGACAGGGGATATCCGATTTGACAATGCAGTTGAAAAAAACATTATTCGTCATATAAATCAAGACCTGGATAGTGTTTTTCTGCACATTCCAGACAGATGCTGTGACTGAACTCTGCATCCGAATGTTCGTGGATATAGGCTTCCATCTGATTCCAGTACCCTTTATCATCCCGTATTTTTTTACAATGCATGCATATCGGAAGGAGCCCTTTCAGGGTTTTTATCTTTGAGACGGCGGTTTCCAGTTCCACGGTCCGATCTTTCACTTTCTGTTCGAGCTGGTCATGGGATTGTTTTATTTCCGCCTGGTGTTTTTGAATGGAATCAGACAAGGTTTCCATATTGCGGGCCAGATCTCCCAATTCGTCTGAAGAAGTGATGTCAATCTTTTCTGCAAACCGCCCCTGCGCAATGGATGATGCGGATTCGCCCAGTTTTTTTACAGGCACTACAAAAAATTTTCGAAAGACGAGCAGGATCATGGTGATGCACAAAACAGAGCAGATGCCGGCAATCCCGATTGTCGCGTTTCGTATCTGTTTTGTACTGTCACGGACGGCCTGGTCTTCCATGGCAAAAAAAATCATCCAGTCCCATGGGGGAAATTGGCGGACCACGTACAGTTTTTTCACACCGGTTTCCATTATCTGGCCCCTGTCTTTCGGCTCTGTAAAAGATGCAACAGAAGTGGATGTTTGTCTTGCAACAGGCCCCCATATGGTTTCCATAGTGGTTTTGTCGCTTTTATCTGAACAGAAGACCAGCCTGCCGGACGGATCCATGATGAACATATGGGAGGTATCAGCGATGCGGATGGACTTTCCTGTTTCATATGCATTCTGTTTGTATTCAGACACAAAAGCATCAACCGTATCCAATCCATTGTTTACCAGGAGGCGATTAAGCTTTTCGATATCTGAGACATACGAATCGACAATGGTGTTCATATACAGGAATGTCGAGCTGTGGACATTTTTCTCTGCTTTTTTTATCGACCAGAAGCCCAGTATAAAAATACTTACCAGTATCAGCGGGATAACGCTCAGTGCGATCTTTGTCTGCAGCTTCATTTTTTGCTTCCTTTAGCGGTACACATTCTTTCCGGCCAGATCCAGAATATCCGGAGGGACGATAATGCCCAGTTTCAATGCAGTGGTGAGATTGATACCCAGTTGAAATTTTCCAGGCGGCACAACAGGGATTTTACCAGGGTCGGCCCCCTGTAAAAATGCATCTACAAATGTTGCCGCTTCCCGGCCGCTGGCTTCGATGTCCGGTGTGATATGCAGCAGGGCGCCCATTTTTACACTTTCCATG
Source organism: Desulfobacteraceae bacterium (assembly GCA_011390435.1). Next base: position 6,062 of record JAABSK010000074.1, read on the forward strand.
GTCTGTCCCATGGCAATGGGGACAGTTGAGGATTGCAACAGCATCTGCGTATACGCTTTGAGCTCTCCCAGCGGACCCTGGGGTTCCCACCAGAAATCCACTTTGCCAAAAAGGGATTGAATACCGGTTTCCACGGCTGCCAGCATTTTTGGCGTGCCTTCTGGTACTTTTTTATAGGTGATTGCATAACCTTCAAAAAGGATATCGTTTCTTTGATCTGCAATGGCGGTCAATGCCCGAAGATCCCCCATGGTGGAAGGATAGGTGGAATGGATATATCCAAATCGAACCGCTTTGGCTGTGGAATGATTTTCCGGAACTGTCTGTCCTGTCAGGCGAAGGATCAGGTTCATCCGGGTTTGGGCCGGTACCGTAAAAATCCGCCCTGTCACGTTCGTACCCGTGGGCACCCCTGTTTTTTCGATCAATCCTGCGCCAACAGGGTCTATCACCTGGAAAAAGAAAATCGGCACATCTGTCTCTTTCAGGACATTGACAGCTGCCTGGGAAGCCAGTGTGGCAATCGTGGCCACTGCATCAGGGCGGCCATCCGCCAGTACTTTCCGGAGTTCATCTTCCGCAAACTGCCGGTCGCCTTTTGCCCTGATAATGGTCAATATCATATTCTCCCCGTCTTTATATCCCAGGTCGGCAAGCTGGGCAGTAAAGGATTCCAGATGAGTCTCACACGCCGGAACCGGCATGGTCACAATGACAACCACGCGTTTGAGTTCACCGGCAGTGGCTGAAAAAGGCAGGACAGAACAAAGGGCAAGCAGGAGCAGCGCCACTGTTTGCAGGCTGGAAAAGCATCTCTGATCAATCATCATAACTCACTCCTTTTCGTATCCAAAACACCTCGCAGCTTTTCCGCCAATTCCGCCCTTGAAAAGGGCTTCTGGATGAATGGCACCCCATCACCCAGTACCCCTTGATGGGCAATGATATCTGCGGTATACCCGGACATGAATAACAGTTTGATGCCAGGATAAAAAGCCGTAATTTGTCCAGCCAGGTCCCGGCCGTTCATCTCCGGCATGACCACATCGGTTATCAGCAGGTCAATGGGACCGGAATGATTTTTTGCCTTTTCCACAGCCTCTGCTGGTGTGGCTGCCGATAATACCGTATACCCTTTTGATTCGAGCATCATGCGGGTCATTCTGAGAATGGCTGGTTCATCCTCTGCCAATAGAATTGTCTCCGTGCCTCCGGCGGTTCTTCTTTCCACTGGTGCAGCAATGGCAGTGTCATCTTCATCAACAAATCGTGGCAGATAAATGTTAAAGGTGGCCCCCTGACCAGGTTCGCTGTAAACATTGATAAGCCCGTTGTTCTGTTTCACAATACCATATACAGTCGCAAGCCCCAGTCCGGTACCCTGCCCCACACCCTTGGTGGAAAAAAAAGGCTCAAACAGATTCTCCAGAATGTCCTTGTCCATACCACAGCCAGTATCACTGACAGTCAGCAGGACAAAATCACCGGGAAGAACCCCTGGATGGTGACGGCAGTCGGCAGCATCAAAGGTCTGTTTATTGGTTTCGATGGTGAGTTTCCCGACACCGGCAATGGCATCCCTGGCATTGACGCAGAGGTTGGCAAGAATCTGGTCGACCTGGACCGGATCCATTTTCACCGGCCACAGATGGTCAGCAGGCTTCCAGACGAGATCAATGTTCTCTCCGATAAGCCGGCGCAGCATATTCAGCATACTTTCCACGGTATCGTTCACATCCAGCCGCCGGGGAGAGATGACCTGTTTTCTGGCAAAGGTCAGCAGCTGTTTTGTGAGAGCAGCTGAACGCTGTGCTGCCTTTTGGATCTCCTTGAGATCCTGGTTAAGACTGTTATCTTCTTCAACCTTTTCCAGGGCAAATTCCAAATGTCCCAGAATCACCCCCAGCATGTTGTTGAAGTCATGTGCCACCCCCCCGGCCAGTCGGCCCACTGATTCCAGTTTCTGGATCTGCCCGAGCTGTTCCTGAAGTCTCTCCCGCTCAGCATCTGCCTGTTTGAGTTCAGTAATGTCCTGTACCATGCCAAAAGATCGCAAAATGGTTCCGGATTTATCCCGCTCATGGATACAGCGCTCATGAACCGTCCGGATTTCACCGGTGTTGCGACGAACAATCCGGTGCTGGATCTCGTACGCATCGCGCCCTTCCAGGACTGAATCAGAATAGGCATTATCCACCATCTCACGGTCATCCGGATGAACTGCATCAAGAAAGGCTTCATAGGTAGCAGCAAACTCCTGGGGTTCGCAGCCGAAAATGCGGTAGATCTCATCCGACCAGGTCAAATGGTTTTTGATCAAGTCCAGTTCCCAGCTTCCAATATGGGCAAGTTCCTGAGAACGGGCCAGCAGTTCCTCATTCTCGCGCAGTACATTTTCAGCCTTTTTACGCTCGGTAATATCATGATAATTTCCCAGAATGCCCTGTATATCAGGATCATGGAAAAGATTAATTCCTGTGAATTCGATCCATTTATAGGTACCATTTTTACACCGGTATCTGCATTCAATCATTCCAGCCACATCTGGTGTTTGCATCAGTGTTTCAAAAAACCGCTGTGCAGATTCCAGATCATCCGGATGTACATTGTCCCAGGTACTGGCATCGACAACATCCTGCAGTTTCCATCCAAACAGTTTCTCGATGTTCGGACTCTTATATTTATTGATACCGTTTTGATCTATGATCACAATGACATCTGCGATATTTGCAACCATTTTTCTGCCCAGATTCTCACTTTTTTTAACCGCTTTTTCAGCCAGTTCGCGGTTTTTCAATTCAATCAGCAGGGCGTTGGTTTTGACTTTTACCTGAAACCGTAAAATTATATTCCCGGCAACAAGTATGACAAATACGCCCGATAGAATTATAAAAACCCATTTTACCCATCCGGGGAACTGAAATGATGGAGATTCTGCACCAAACCAGTATGCCATTGACGTGTGGTATACTGATTTTTTATCCGCCTTGAAGTTTGCAATATGCCTGTCCATTGCAGCCAGAAGGCCTGCTGGATCGCCTTTGGGTACGGCATAGCGGATTTGAATCGGATTAAAAACAATCGGCGTGGACTGTAAATCACGATTTTCTGCATAATTGCGTGCTGCAAGATAATTGACAACACCTGCATCTGTTTTTCCGGATTCCAGGGACTGAAACAGCTCTGGATAATTTTCAGTCACGACGGCTTCATACGATATCCCCAGCTGTGCCAGCAGGGTCTTGAAATACTCTCCATGGGTATCCTGGGACAAGGTGGCAATTTTTTTTCCTTCCAGGTTTTGAATGGATTCCATGGAAAGATTTTTTCTGGTATACACCTGCCCCCAGTTTGAAATCAGGGTCTGTTCACAAAAATCCAGCTGTGTCAGCCGTGAAGCTGTGAATGCCACTACCGGCAGAATATCAATTTCATTTCTGATTAAAAGCGTAAAAACGTCATCCCAGTTGCCCTGACGGTAGTGAAGATTCCATCCCTCTGTTTTTGCAATATGCTCAAGCACATCGATATAGACACCCTGTGGTCCTGATTCCGTCATGAAAATCAGTGGTTTGTTGTCATATACACCCACACGGATTTCTCTGGAAGCTGCAGTCGATTCCAGGAGGGTACATAAAACGACATATGTGCAGAAAACAAGGATATTGACAACATTCTTCAATTTTTTCAATCCCCGGGTCGTTCATTCAGTGGATAATTGTTGAGCGGAATCATTAACGGCAGCACGCCCCAAATTTTATATCAACACCGGTATCAGTCTTTTTTCCAGAATACACCGTTGGACATCAGGATACGGATATCCCTGCCTCTCCCCTTCCAGCAGCCTCCTGCAGGGCTTTTTGCAGGGCTTTTTTCAATTGGACCATCGCGTAGGGTTTGTGCAAGAATGCCTGAAATTTTTCCGAACAATCCTGTTTCATCGCATGGGACTGGTCATGACCACTGGCCAGCACCACCGGCAGGTCAGGCTGGATTCTGCGCAGGGCCGCCAAAAGCTCCCATCCATCCATGCCCGGCATGGTAAGGTCTGTTATCACGCAACAGATACTGTCCTGGTGTTTGCGAAACACAGCCAGAGCCTCCGGGCCGTTTGACGCGGACAGAGGAACGAACCCCAGACGTTGAAGCATGACCACGCCTATTTTTCGCACGCCATCCTGATCATCCACCAGCAGCACGGTGCCGCCTTTTTCAACCGGTTGCCATATCCTTTTTGTATCAGGCTGCGCTGCAACCGCATGCTCCTGGACCGGCAGAAAAATACGCACCCGCGTGCCACGGTTTTTTCTATTTTCCACACAGACCGCGCCTTCCCATGATTTTACCAGTCCCAGTATCACAGGCAGCCCCAGACCTCGGCCTGTGAATTTAGTGGTAAAAAAAGGATCAAACAATTTTTCCATATTCTGCTTATCAATACCGATTCCCGTATCTGTTACTTCCAGGCAGGCATACATGCCGGCTTCAGGATGCCAGTCTACCGGAGCAGTGACAATCCTGGGAATATCAGATACAGGGGCCACTTTTATGGACAATCGGATCTGGCCGGTACTCTCCCCGATTGCTTCTGCAGCGTTGGTAACCAAGTGGGTCAAAATGATCTGCAGATGATTTACATTTGCCAGAACAACCGGCCCAACCGACATGAAATCTGTTTCCAGAGCGATTCCTCTGGGCAGTGAGGTCCGCAGCATGGACAGATAAGACAGGCAGAGCCGGGACAGATCCAGTTGACTGATTTTTCCGCTGCCCTGGCCCAGGTAGGTTAACATCAACCCGCTGATTTCTGCAGACTTTCTGGCAGCGTGCATGGCAGCGCTCAGATTGCCACGGTATCCGGCATCTGCCGGGGTATCTTCCAGGGCCATCTCCAGATTCCCCAGCACCACACTGAGCTGATTGTTGAAATGATGGGCAATGGCACCGGCCATGCGGGCCAGACTATCCACTTTCTGGGCATGCTGAAGCTGTTTTGTCAAGGCAATGCGATCTTCTTCCAATTGCTTGTAATCTGAAATATCCTTGATGTTGCCGATGACTTTGATGACCCGGCCATCTTTCAGGATTGGCCATCCCATGGTGCGCACCCATACCCTCTGGTTCTGGTATGTGGTGATACAAAACTGCATATCATAGGGTGTCTTGTCTCTTATGCACTTCTGGAATGCGTCCCAGATGACAGGTTGATCCGCAGGATCGTAACATTTCAGACTGATTTGAGCAGAACATTTTTCATGATCGTCCGG
>JAABSK010000075.1 GCA_011390435.1 Desulfobacteraceae bacterium
AGGACGGCCGGCATGATCCGTCTCCAATGCACAGATCCAGGTTGATATCCACCTGGCCATCCAGCCTGCGTATGAATGTAGGACAGCCGAACTGTTCAATGCACTCATGGGTCCGGGTACAGACGGTTTGATCAATATCAACGTGACGCCGGACAAACCCGGGCTTTTTTCTCTGGGCCCGGGTAAACTTGAGCATACACGGATGCCGGGCAATAACCACACTGATCCCTTTTACTTCCAGAGCAGATCTGACCTGCTGAATCAACTTGTCCTGACTGTAGGTATCACAGGAAAAAACCGATTCAATGCCAAGGCCCTGGAGCAGGGTTTCAATGGGGATCCTGAGGCCGGCATGGTCCTGGTGACCGGTCATGGCAGTGGTGCCGTTTTCCATGATAATCAGTGTGATATCATGCTGGTTCAAAATGGTGTTGATCAGTCCGGGCAGACCGGCATGGAAAAAGGTAGAATCTCCGATAAAAGCCACCACGCTTCTGGTTTTATTCATCAATGACAGACCGGAGGCAATGCCTGAAGATGCTCCCATGCACATCATGACCTCGCCCATATCGTAGGGCGGCATGTAGCCCAGGGTATGGCATCCAATATCTGCCACTGTAATATCCGTGCTGCTCAACGCCTGTTTGATGGCAAAAAATGCACTCCGATGGCCGCATCCCGGACACATCTGGGCTGGACGGGCAGGCACGGCCAGAAGCGGCTCTTTTTGCGCCGGCGGTGTTTCAACCATGTCCGGCCAGACCCGGAAAAGTTTTTCCCAGACCTTGTCCGGGGTGTATTCCCCCACATAATCTTCAGGAATCTGTTTGCCCACCAGACGTGTTTTCACCCCATGGTCACAGGCCAGCGCCTTGATCTGGTGCTCCAGAACCGCATCCAGCTCTTCCAGAATCAGTACCTGGTCATGGCGGCTTAAAAACTGCAGGATGGTTTTTGTGTCCAGTGGATTGATTGCCCCCAGTTTTAAAATATCCGGTGAATCAGCAGCTGTCTCCAGTACATCCAGAAGCGACAGCCATGTCAGACCGGAGACAATAACCCCTTTGCCGCGGGAGTTGTCTGAATCGATACAGGTATTCAGGCCGGCCGCCCTGATCAACGCTTCTGCCTGATCCAGCTTCTGCATGGATTGACGCTTCATGTCCAGCGCCATGGTGGTCAGGGGGATATACGGCCCGTTTGTCCGGGAAAAATCCGTTCTGGCTGCAGAAGATGCCGGGCGTTCCCTGAACTGTATTTTCTGGCGGGCATGGCAGACATGGGTGGTCATTCGAACCACCACCACTGTCTGAAGTTTTCTGGCCAGCGCAGCCGCCTGAAGATAATAATCATAGGCTTCGGCAGGAGATGCCGGCTCCAGAACAATCATCCGGGCCATGGCATACACATGCCGGTTGTCCTGCTCATTCTGGGAAGAATTGGCCCCAGGGTCGTCGCCGATCACCACCACCATGCCGCCGATGAGGTTCATCATCGGCAGCTGGACAAAGGTGTCAAGAGCCACATTCACGCCCACACTCTTGAAAAATACACAGGACAGGTTTCCGTTGAGGGCTGCACCAAAAGCCACTTCCGTGGCCACTTTCTCATTGACGGAGAACTCAAAGTAAAAGGGCTGCTCCGCTTTGGGTATGGACAAAATTGCTGCAGCGATTTCAGGCGTTGGAGAGCCGGGGTAGGAACTGACCACTTTTGTTGCGCTTTCCACCATGGCCCGCACCACCGCTTCATTGCCCATGAGGATCTCTTCAAACGGTGTTTTACGAATCAGGATATCACCTAACGTTTTCATGGAAATGCTCCTGTAAAAAAGAATCGATTTTTAAAAATAACATATCCTATTGACACTGCATAATTAATTATTAAATTTCGCTCAAATCAGGGTGCTAACACATCACAGGAGGAAGGATTATGTTTACAAGATTAAATGATATTGACCGTTTGTTTGGAACCATGAATCTTCTTCAAAAAAAACTCAACTCCCTGTATGGTGATTATGGCCGCTCCCAGGACTATGCATGGGAGTTTTCCCAGGGATCCCCCCGGACCAACCTGTATGACAATCCAGACCATTTTGAAATTCGTGCAGAAGTTCCAGGGCTTGGAAAAGAAGATTTAAACGTCAAAATCCAGGGCAACTACCTGGAGTTGACCGGAACAAGAACCACAGATGCACCAGACGGGTATCAGATTCACAAAACCGAAAGGGGCGAAGGCACGTTTTCCCGGACCTTTACGCTGCCAATGGATGTGGACGCCACCCGGGCGGAAGCCACGCTGAAAAACGGGATTCTGTATCTGGTACTGCCAAAATCCGAAGCAGCCAAACCCAAAAAAATTACCATCAGTTAACAGGCCAATGAACCATATTTTATTTTAGCGGAGGTGATCATGGATACCAACACTGAAATCAAAAAACGGGACGAAAAAAACATTGAAAAAACCCGCCAGATTTACGAAATCAGTCCGGCCGTGGATATTTACGAAAATGAGAACGAAATCCTGCTGCATGCAGACATGCCCGGTGTCGTCAAACAGGATATTTCCGTGAACATTGACAACGGGACCCTGTCCCTGTCCGGTGTGAGAAAACTTCCGGTAACCGGCGCTGTCAACTGGGAAGAGTTTATCGATGTTGAATATGTCAGAAGCTTTTCCGTACCCCAGAGCATTGATGTTGAGCGGGTGGAAGCAGAACTCAAGGACGGCGTGCTGAAACTGCACCTTCCCAAATCCGAAGCAGCCAAACCCCGGCAGATTGAAATCAAAACCGCTTAACTGCCGACAGGGCGATCCTGAGAATCCCGACAGAGCATTGGTGTGGGGATCTTTTAACCCCATCCCCACACCATCAACCGTTTATATCAATTCTGACAAAATCTTCTTGTCAAAGGGTTTGAGCTGATCAAACCGGCCTTCAGCCACCTTGTTTGCCCAGTCCGGGTTACTGATATTGGCCCGCCCCACTGCGATCAGATCAAATTCATTTTTTTCCATCCGCTGCAGAAGGTCGTCAATTCCTGCCACCTGTGCGCTGCCGCCGGCAAAGGTGGTGACAAACTCCTCATTCAGCCCCACACTGCCGACGCTGATGGTGGGAAGACCTGTCAGCTTTTTCACCCATCCGGCAAGATTCAGGTCAGAGCCTTCAAACTCAGGCTCCCAGAATCTTCGCGTACTGCAGTGAAAGATATCCACGCCGGCATCGACCAGCGGCGTCAGAAACCGTTGCAGTTCATCTGGCGTTTTCACCAGCCGGGCCTCATAATCCTGCATTTTCCACTGGGACCACCGAAGGATAATGGGAAAATCATCTCCGCACACGTTTCGTATTTCCCGGATGATCTGGACGGCAAAGGTCGTTCTGGCCTCGATACTGCCGCCATAACTGTCATTTCGGAGGTTGGTCGCTTCCCAGAAGAACTGATCGATCAGATATCCATGGGCCCCATGAACCTCAACCCCGTCAAACCCTAAATCTCTGGCATCTTTTGCAGCCTGGCCAAACGCAGTAACAATGTTCTGGATTTCCGCTGTGCTCAGCTCAGGCAGCTTTTTTTTCCCCGGCGCCACCATGCCTGATGGAGACGCTGATTCCGCATCAGGAAACGGACCGGTTCCCGGTTTCCGGACAGAGCCGATATGCCAGATCTGCGGCACCATTTTACCACCGGCGCTGTGAACGGCATCCACCACTTTTTTCCATCCGGCCAGAGGTGCTGTCCCATAAAAGACCGGATGGTCCAGGCTGTCAGTTGCCGCAGGATGATTCACCAGGGTGCCTTCAGAAATAATCAGCCCCACACCGCCTTCCGCCCTTCGGCGGTAATAGTCGGCCACACGATCCCCTGGAATACCGCCGGGTGAAAACCCGCGGGTCATGGGAGCCATCACAATCCGGTTTTTCAATTGCAATTTCGGTATCTCAAAGGGTTTGAATAATACGCTGGAGTTCATAATCACCTCTTTTTTCGGGTTTATTTTTTACGAAAATCAAACAGTATTAAAAGTGGTACACGATCAGGTTCTGTCAACACCGGCATCTGAAATGCCAGCAGATGCCACGATCTGGTATGGACTGGAACCCTTGACTATCGCTGCGGTTTTTCATACTATTGGCACGTCGCTCACAAAAAAACAACGGTAAAAAAAGGCGCTGCCATGACTCCTATTGCAATGACCGGCGACATGATGCTGGTGTTCGGTTTTTTGATCTTTGTCATCCTGCTGTTTGTCTTTGAGGTGGTCCGCGTAGACATGGTGGGGCTGCTCATGATGGTGCTCCTGCCCCTGTCCGGTGTGATTGACGCATCCGACGCCATCAGCGGGTTAAGTTCCAATGCGGTTGTCTCTATCATTGCCGTGATCATCATCGGAGAAGGCCTGGACCGGACCGGAGTCATGAACACCTTTGCCCGCCACATTATCCGGTTTTCAGCAAAGAGCCAGACCCGGATCATGGTCCTGGTTTCAGGAACCGTGGCAGTGATTTCCGGTTTTATGCAGAACATTGGTGCCGCTGCCCTGTTTTTACCGGTTACCCACCGGATCTGCCGCCAGCTCAATGTTCCGGCATCCCGCATTCTGATGCCCATGGGGTTTTGCGCCGTTATCGGCGGGTGCCTCACCCTTGTGGGGTCCAGCCCTCTGATTCTGCTCAATGACCTGATGGCCGCTTTCTGGACCAGCAACCCGGAACTTGCAGGCAATACCCCGTTCAAGCCCTTTGGCCTGTTCAGCGTCACTCCCGTCGGGATTGCTCTGATCGTCACTGCCATTGCCTATTTTGCATTTCTGGGAAGATTCGTTCTTCCGGATGTCAGCATCAAGGACACTGAATACTGCCTGCTGGACCATGATCTTGAGTGCACCTATGGTACGGAAATTCACAATGTTTATGAACTGATCGTACCACAAACCAGTGTCACCCAGCGCCTGGATGAGCTGGAGATCCGTCCCCGGTTCCACACCACCGTGGTCTGTATCTGCAAACAGACCATCGGCCAGGGACGCTATCACATCCGGGTGCCGTCCCGCGCCGATATTATTGAACCCGGAGATATCGTTGGCGTGATCAGCAATCCAGACAATGTTCAACGTCTGGCCACAGAACTGGGATGGCAGCTCTGTCAGGAGCTGGACCACACCAGTGAAATTTTATCGCCGGACAATACCGCCATTACTGAAGCCATTGTCACGCCACGATCGGAACTGGTGGGAAAAACCCTCCACCAAGTGTATTTCAGAAAACGATACCAGGTCAACCCGGTGGCGCTGTTCAAAAAAAACGTTGTCTTTCTGGAAAACATCTCTGAAACCAGAATCAACCCGGGCGATGCCCTGCTCCTGTTCGGCGAGCTGGATAAATTCCACCTGCTTCAGCAAAAAAAGGATCTGGCCTTTACCGAACATATCCACGGACATCTCCTGCACCCGGAAAAAGCCGGTCTGGCCATTGCCTGTCTTGCCCTGTCGCTTTTCATGGCCCTGGGCCTGAATGTTCAATTGTCCATTGCCCTGCTTTCCGGTGCCATTGCCATGATTTTGACCCGTGTGCTGAGTCTGGACCAGGCCTACAAAGGGGTGGACTGGATGACGGTTTTTCTGCTGGCCGGGCTGATCCCTTTAGGACTTGCCTTTGAAAAAACCGGAGCCGCCCTGTACCTGTCCACGTTGATCACCACATCAATGGACGCGTTTTTAACTCCTGTTATCCTGTTTCTGCTCATTGGTATGCTCACCTCTTTTTTCACCCTGGTCGTCTCCAATATCGGCGCCACAGTATTAATGATTCCCCTGGCCATGAACATGGCCATCAACTGCAATGCCGATCCGAGAATGGCAGCCCTTCTGGTGGCCCTGGCAGCTTCCAACACCTTCATGCTGCCCACCCATCAGGTCAATGCCCTGATCATGCGCCCGGGCGGTTACCGGGTCATGGACTATGTCCGGGCCGGAACCGGCATGACCGTTCTGTTCATCGTGGTGGTGATGGTTATCCTCTATTTTTTTTACGGCATCACCGCTTAGACAAAAAACAAACCCAATCGATAAGGATCACCCATGACAGCCCTGTTTTCAAACCCTGATCAATTCACCATCACCATCGAAGTGGTGCCGCCTGCCGGTAACGATGCCACAGAACTGCTGACAAAGCTGGCCAGCCTCAACCCCTTGATGTTCGATGCTTTCAGTGTGGCATCAAATCCAGTGGCAAAGCCCAGAATGTCGGCCATGGTTTTTGCCCACCTTGCCCAGAGCGCAATCCAGAAACCTGCCATTGTCCATCTGACCATCCGGGATCACAACCGGCTGGGCCTGCAGAGCGAGCTGTGGGGGGCAAAAGCCCTGGGCATTGACACCGTGATCGTTCTCACGGGTGATCCATCCGCACCGAAAGCGGAGAACCGGACGTCCACTGTCTGCGATTTGAATGTCTTTGAACTGATTTCCCTGGCAAAGGAGTCCAGTCTGTTTACCGGAGCGGTGCTGGACTATCGGCCGGAGGTTGACGGTCTTGCCCGGGAAACCCTGCGCCTGGAAAAAAAAGTGGCCGCCGGAGCCCGGTTTATCGTAACCCAGCCGGTCTATGACAGGGCCACTGCCGAACGCATCCGTGCTGCTTCCCGGCACCTGAACGTCCCGGTGGCCATGGGAATCCTGCCGCTGTTATCCGTGAAACACGCCCGGTTTCTCCACGACAAAGTGGCGGGGATTGCCGTTCCCGAACCTGTACGAAAACAGATGGAAACAGCAGCAGATCCGGTTCAGGCCGGAATTGAACAGTCCAGACAGATGCTGGCGCTGGCAAAAGAGATGTTTTCAGGCGCCTGTGTCATGCCCCCGTTTGACCGATTTGAAATTTTAAACCAGATTCTGATATAAACGGGTGTCACACAATATCAAGTACCTTGAATTGAAAATCCGAGCGATTTTTCCGGTCTTCAAAATAATGCTCAAGGGTCTGGTAAATCACCCTGAATGCAATCTCGTCCCAGGGGATCTGTGCTTCTTCAAACAGCCGGACATCAATGCTTTCATTTGTCGGGCCAAAATGATCACTGACCAGCCTGGCCCTGAACATGAAATAGACCTGGCTGACAAAAGCAATATTGAACAGCCGGTACGGCTCGATAATGTGCACCCGTGCCTGGGTCTCTTCAAACGTTTCCCGGACAGCGCCGTTCTGGACCGTTTCACGGTCCTCTAAAAACCCGGCCGGCAGGGTCCATTTCCCCTTCTGGGGTTCAATGTTGCGCTTGCACATCAGAATACGGCCATTCCATTCCGGAATGCATCCGACCACCATTTTGGGGTTCAGGTAATGGATCTGACCACAGGCGGTACAGACGGCACGCTCGTGATCATCATCCTCAGGAACTTTCTGGTGGGTTGGCGCGCCGCATGCTGTGCAGAAATGAATGGGTGTCACGTGATCTTGTTTCCTTTATGCTGTTTTGTACAGGATTCCGCAGCCGTGTCTGACCGGTATTTTTCTCCGGCAATCTGCCACAAAGCGGCAACCCTGGGATTGGAAAGATTTTTTTTCCGGGTACACAGGCCAATGACGAACTGGGGAAGCTCTGGTGTTTCTTCCAGTATTTTCACCTGGTTTAAAAAAGGGCTTTTTTCCAGCACCAGCCGGGGGACCAGGCCAATGCCGCACCCGAGGCTGACCATGACAATAATGGCCTCATTTCCCGCCACCTGGGAATAGATGTTGGGGACAAAATTTTCCTTTGCCAGCCACTGGTCAATGCGTTCCCGGCTCAGCCCGTGATCCGGTATGATCAACGGGGTTCTCTCCCAGTCAATCATTCCCTTTTTTCGCACGATCACATCTGGATGCTTCAGCGGTGCGATAAAGGTCAGCGGGGTTCTGGACAACGTTTTAAAGACAAACTGGCTGGGCAGAAAATCCGGACGGGCGGCAATCACCGCATCTGCATCCTGGGTTCCCAGTTTCTGAAGCGCTTTTGCCGCATCCCCGGTTTCAAGGTGGATACAGACACCTGGATGATGTGTCCGATATTCAGCCATGATGCCGGGAAAAATGCCATAGGCGGCTGTCACAGAGCAGTACAGGGACAGTTCCCCTTCCAGGATATCATCAGAAGACAGCTCAATGGTGAACTGGTCCCATCGCTGCAGCACGTCATCGGCATATTTTTTAAACGCCATGCCCGCAGGGGTGAGTTCAACACTCCGGTTGTCCCGGATAAACAGTTTCTCCCCCACCTCTGCCTCCAGGCGCTGGATCAGCCGGGTCAGGGCGGACGGCGTAATATAACAGGCCTGACTGGTCCTGGCAAAATGAAGGGAACCGGCCAGATGCCGGAACAATTTCAGTTGACGGATCTCCATGGCACTTTCTAACATGATCTTTCCGATTTTGCAACAAACCCTTTCAAATACTCCAGATCCAGCAACAGAGCGGTTTTATGGCAAAACCGGTTTTATCGGCCATATTTTTGCGCTTGACACGCTTCCTGAATATGTTATAAATATGCAAAATATAATTCTGCATAGCAAAATTTATTCTATTCATAAAGGAGGGTCATCCTGTTGAATCCATCTGAAACCACCTGTAAGAAACCAGCATCCGCAGCAATTGAAAATATCCGCGACTATGAACGCCTGCCCCTTGCACAGCGATTTCCCATTGACAACACCTACACACTGATCCAGGAAAAAACCCTTTTGTCCAAAAGCAGTCCTGCCATGCGGCAGTTTTACACTGCCCAGAAAGATGAATGCCCCAAAGAGATGCATTTCCATCAATTGACCTGTGCCATCACCCAGACGGCCAACCTGCTGCATGATGCCGGTGTCGGACGCACTGACTGCGTCACCATCCTGCTGCCCAGCCTGATGGAAAACCAGATCGCTCTCTGGGGAAGCCAGGCTGCCGGCATTGCCAATCCTGTCAATCATTTCCTTGACACCGGCCATATCACCGACATCATGAACCGCGTAAAATCAAAGGTGCTGATCACTCTGGCACCAGGCGACACCATCGGACTTCAGCCCAAGGTAGCGGAACTGATCAAAAACGTGCCGTCCCTCACCCATGTTTTTCTGGTCCGGGACACCCCGGACGGCAGCATCGATACCCAGACATTCTGCCATCCCGGCATCCAGGTGCTTGACTTTCTCCAGACCCTTGAAAAACAGCCTGATGACCGGCTGAAACACGGCCAGGCCATCAAGGGCTCAGACACTGCCATCTATTTTCATACCGGCGGCACCACCGGCAAACCCAAAATTGCCGTGCTGACCCATTCCAGCGTTGCGTTCGTGGCCCAGGTATATGCCGACTACAACCACCACCATGGCCCTTCAGCCGTGCTCAATCCATTGCCCCTGTTCCATGTATTCGGAACCATTGCCGCATCCCTTGCCGTTTTTATCCAGGGGCGGTGCGTGATCCTCATGACACCTGCAGGGTTCAGAAACCCCAATGTGGTCAAAAACTGGTGGTTTTTTGTGGAAAAATACCAGGTTGCATGGTTTGCAACAGTGCCGACAATCATCAGCGCACTGCTGAAAAATCCTCCCCGGAACGAAAACATAGACTGTTTGAAATTCATCAACAGCGGCTCTGCTCCCCTGCCGGTGGAACTGAAAAAAACCTGCGCCCGGCAGTTCAATGCAGAAGTGGTCAGCGGATACGGCATGACCGAGTCCAGCTGCCTGATTGCCAGGTGCCTGAACGGCTATGAAACACCTGAAGACACTGTTGGCGTCCGCATTCCTTACACCCAGGTGATCACCGCCATTGTAAAGGATCGGTCCATACAGCGCATCTGTGACCCTGGCGAGCCGGGAGAGGTGCTGGTCAAAGGGCCCAATCTGTTTAAAGGGTATCTTGATCCAGCAGAAAATGCCGGTGCATGGGTGGATGGGCACTGGTTCAATACCGGTGATATTGGTGTTCTGGATGAAAACAGCTATCTGCGGCTGACCGGACGGGCCAAGGATCTGATCATCCGTGGCGGGCACAATATTGACCCCCAGACCATTGAAGTCCCGCTTGAACGCCATCCTGCCATTGCCCAGGCGGTTGCTGTCGGACAGCCGGATGCCTATGCAGGCGAAGTGCCGGTGGCTTATGTCTGTTTGAAAGATGCGGCCAATGTCACCGAAGCACAACTGCTTGAATATTGTTCCACCCATGTGTCAGAACGGCCGGCGGTTCCCAAACGCATTGAAGTCATCCATGACATGCCCCTGACCGCAGTGGGAAAAATTTCCAAACCAGCCCTGAGGAACCGGGCAACGGAATTTGCTGTGGACCAGGCGTTGACACGTGCCGGAATCATACCGGTCCGCCTGCAGGCAGCGCACACCCTGGAAAGCGGACAGGTGATCCACATCCAGCTTCATTCTGAAACAGACAGAACAACGGCACACGACATTTTAAAAGGGTTTCCAATGACCGTTGAGATACAGGTATCCACCGCCAGAACAGGACAGAGATAATGTCCCCAAAAAAGATATTGACAACCGAATACCAGCGCTATACGGTAAAACAATGCAAAACGTTGTTTTGCCATGCGAAACAAAAATCCCTAACATCAAATGGAGGTATTGGCATGAAACACGTATCAGGACTGATCATCGGCATTTTTTTCTGCCTCACACTGGCCGTTCCAAACCACGGGCTGGCCAAAAGCAAAACACTGAACTTCCAGTGCGCCTATCCGGCCACGGCGTACATGGGGCAGACCACTGAGTTTTTTGCAGAACGGGTCAAGGAGCTGACCAATGGGGAAGTGACAATCAAGGTGTTCTGGCCGGGCCAGCTGGCCAAAACCAAAGAGGTGTTTGAATCTGTAAAAACCGGAATGATTGACGGATACTCCGGCAGCATGCTCTATTTTGCCGGGTTTGTGCCGGAAGTCAACTGCGAATGGCTTCCCTTTGGATGGGCATCTCCAAAAGAAGCCGCTGACGTGTACCAGAACCACGGCTGGCTGGACCTGATGCGGCAGGCCACTGCCAAGCATGGCATTCGCTACATTGCTCCCATGGCAACCGCATCCATGGGACTGATCACCAAATTCCCCGTCAGGGAAGTCGAAGACCTGGAAGGCCGCAAAATCCGGGCCGTGGGCATGGAAGCCAAAATCATTGATGCCCTTGGCGGCGCGACTGTTGCCATATCCGGTGCCGAGCAGTACATGGCGCTGAAACAGGGAGTG
>JAABSK010000076.1 GCA_011390435.1 Desulfobacteraceae bacterium
TGCCCTTTACAGAATTTTTCAAGAATCAATTAATAATATTTTAAAACACTCCAGAGCCGATCAGATTGATATCAAATTGACCTGCAGCCATCCAAATGTAATTTTTTCCTGCAGGGACAACGGCATTGGATTTGATATTTCTGAAAATGGATTTCCCAGTAGCGGGATGATGGGGATTGGACTGTTGAGCATGAAAGAAAGGGTGGATACATTAAATGGAAAATTCAAACTAAGATCAGCACGGGGAAAGGGAACGCTTATCAGAGTCGACCTGCCAATGCTGGAGCATCATACCGATGAAAAAAATAGAAATCTTTATTGCTGATGATCATTATGTTGTGCGAAAGGGCATTTGCCAGATCATAAACGACCAGCCGGACATGGAAGTTGTCGGTGAGGCTGAAAACGGTATTGAAGCATTGGAAATGATCAGGGAACGGGTTCCGCAGGTTGTCCTGCTGGATATTGCAATGCCCCGTCTCAGTGGTCTGGAGGTTGCAGCCATGATAAAGTCTGCAGCAATAGAAACAGCTGTTGTCATTCTTTCCATGCATGACAAGGAAAGCTATGTTCATCAGGCATTAAGCTCCGGTGCTTTGGGATACGTCCTTAAGGCATCCCCAAGCAATGATATTTTAGAAGCCATTCGCAATGCCAGCCAGAGAGAATATTTTTTAAGTTCAAAAATAAAAGCAGGGGTGATCGAGGCATACCTGGAAAATAAAAAATCAGAACCTGCCGTCAAGGGCTATGATTTGTTGTCAGAAAGGGAACAGCAGATTTTTCGTCTTGTGGTTGAAGGCAAATCAAGCAAAGATATTGCGGATCTGCTTTTTGTAAGCCCCAAAACGATCGAAAAACACAGATCCAATATCATGAGCAAGCTCGGGGTTCACGACAGGCTTGAGCTTCTTAAATATGCTATCAAAATCGGCGTTGTTGACCCGGCGCTTTGGGCGGACTGAAACAGAAAAAACAAGCATCCTGTGGGAAAACTGAAGAACCATCACCAAAGGGTATACACAAAAAAATTGCCTGCGCAGCTGGCTATCCGATCTGATATTGCTGGATCTTGTTGTAGAGCGACCTGCGGGATATCCCCAGCATCTGGCTGGTGCGGGTCCGGTTGTTCCGGTTAAACTCCAGGGTCCGGATGATCAGTTCTTTTTCCACCTGTGCCAGGGTTGCACCCACCTTGACGGTGAGGGTGGCTTCCTCTCCTTTGAACATTCGGATCCGTGGCGGCAGATGTTCGGTTTTCAGCAGGTCTCCGGTGGCAGAAACAACGGTCCGCTGAATAATGTTTTTCAGCTCCCGGATGTTTCCCGGCCAGGGATAGGCTTCCAGGCAGCTCATGAAGTCCGGTGACACGCCGCGGATATCTTTTTTAAAATCATCTGCCGCCGCATTGATGAAATGATCTGCTAAAAGGTTGATATCACCGTGCCGTTCACGCAGTGGCGGCATTTCAATGCGCAATACATCCAGTCGGTAATAAAGATCTTCCCTGAATGTGCCTTTCCGGATTTCATCAGTCAGATCCGCATTGGTGGCGGCAATCACCCGCACGTCCACCTGGATACTGTCCTGGGATCCGATTCTGCAGAATTCACTGGTTTCCAGCAGACGAAGCAGGCTCACCTGCATTTTCTGGTCGATCGTGGCGATTTCATCCAGAAAAACAGTTCCGCCGTCAGCTGATTCAAATGACCCTTTCCGCTGATTCATGGCGCTGGTAAAGGCACCCCGTTCGTGGCCGAACAGTTCACTGGCCACAAGGTCTGGCGGCAGAGAACCGATGTGAACCGGAATGCAGGGGGAATGCGATCTGGGACTGAGTTCGTGTATGGCCTGGGCAGCCAGTTCTTTTCCTGTGCCGGTTTCACCGCACAGCAGCACGGGAATGTCTGTTGCGGCAGCCTGGCGGATCTGCCGGTATACCTGTTGCACGGCTGTGGAGCGGCCCACCATTGTTTCAAACGTGTTTTTTTCGTTTTCTGAGCGCAGCAGCATATTGGGACCCAGCATGGGTTTGGTTTCAATGGCGGTTTCGATCAGAAGTTTGAGTTCTTCATCACTGATGGGAAGGGTGGAGTAGTGAAACGCGCCGGCACGCAGTGCCTCATTGGCCAGTTTGAGCTGAGCCGGGTCTGTGAAAAACAGGATCTGGGTCCGGGGACACTTGGCTGAAATCAGTTCCAGAATTTCAAGCGCGCTGGATTGCTGTCCACGGGTAACGGAACTGGAAAACAGCATCAGGTCAAAGGCTTCTTTTTCAAACCGATCCACCACCTCATCCAGTGTCCGTTGAAATGACAGGCTGATGCAGTCTTCGGTAAAAATTGTTCTGACCTGAGTGGCCAGCTCCCGGCCTTTGTCCACACAAATGATTCGGATGTTACTGGTTTGTCCGTCCTCCATGATTGCTGCTCCTGGCGCAAAAGATGCAGCGCCTTGGTTGGTAAAATGAGAAAAAAATGCACAACTGGTTTGCCAGGCCATATTCTGATCTCAATCCTATCATAACCTTATATAAAAAACAAGTTTTCCATTTTTATGCATCGCTACATCCCAAATGATGATCAGGACCTGATTCTCTTTTGGGCAACTATTGCACACAAATGTGAGGGTTGTGCATGAAAGACCTCCAATATTGCCCAATGACCCTGTTCCGCTTTTTTGCAGGAGCTGCGGCTGCGGGGGAAAAAAACAGCATGGCAGGTATGAATGTATCAGTATTTCAAGGAATTGGCCCCAGGGCGCTGGTTTTTTTGGATCGAGATATTCTGTGACTGGCACAGGCCTTGCACAAGTCCATTCCGATAACGACGCCCGGGTATCGGCATACCGCTGATATCCGGTGCAAAAGGATGAAGGCAAAAATTAACCATCAACCATTAGATTTAGACGAAAAGGAAACATATGAGTAAGTTAGTAAAAGATCACGTATTTACCAGCGAATCCGTCAGCGAAGGTCACCCGGACAAAGTGTGCGACCAGGTATCAGATGCCATTCTGGATGCCTGCCTGTCTCAGGATGCAGCCAGCAGAGTGGCATGTGAAACCGCGGTTACCACCAATTTCCTGGTTCAGATCGGTGAGATCACCTGCAGAAACTGGGATGCGATTGACCCTGAAGCCGTTGCCCGTCAGGTCATTCGGGATATTGGATATGATAGAAAAGAGTTGCTGTTTTCCTGTGATACTTTTGATTATGTCTGCCATATTCATCCCCAGTCCAGTGACATCAGCCAGGGCGTTACAGAAGGAGAAGGCCTGTTTGATGAACAGGGCGCCGGAGACCAGGGCATGATGTTTGGATATGCCACCCGATCCACCCCTTCTTTGATGCCGGCCCCTATTTATTACAGTCATCTTCTGCTGGAAAAGCTTCAAGGTTTGAGAAAACAAAAGACCATTGATTATCTGCGGCCGGATGCCAAGACACAGGTGTCGGTTCTGCATGAAAACGGCCGGCCCTCAAGGATCACCAATGTGGTGATCTCGCATCAGACCGATGATGTTCCCCTGGCCCGGATTCAGGAAGATCTGACCCAGGTGGCAATTGATCTTTTGTCTCCCACAGGGCTTTTAGATGAGAGCACCGAGTTTTTTATCAATCCCACTGGAAAATTTGTTATCGGCGGTCCCCATGGGGATGCCGGTCTTACCGGTCGGAAAATTATCGTGGACACCTATGGTGGTGTTGGATGTCATGGCGGTGGCGCGTTCAGCGGAAAAGATCCTTCCAAGGTGGATCGTTCTGCAGCCTACTATGCCCGATACGCAGCAAAAAATATTGTTGCGGCAGGACTTGCTGATAAATGTGAAATCCAGGTGGCCTACGCCATTGGTGTGGCAAAACCACTGAGTATTAACGTGGAGACATTTGGTACGGGGAAAGTGGACGAAGAGGCGATTCAGAAAGTTCTGGAAGAAGATGGCCTTTTTGATTTCAGGCCGGCAGCCATTACCCGGGATCTGGGCCTGACCACTCCGAATGGGTGGCGTTATCAGGACACTGCAGCACTTGGACATTTCGGGCGAAATATCTTTCCCTGGGAACAGACAGACAAGGCAGATGCTCTGGGACAGGCCTTAGGACTTCAACAGGCTGTAACGGCAGGATAGCCTTACGCAGCAGTTACATCAGAATATATTTGGATAGCATTCAAAGGAGGATTTTATGAGCCAAACACCCCAATTATGGGTTGCAACCTACGAAGCGCAGACTGATGACGAACTTGCCAGTGCCTATGGAAAATGGGCCAGTCTCTATGATCGCGACACCTGTGATGTCATGGGTTATGTCGGCCCGGAAGTGGCAGCGAGCATGCTGGACAAACACCTGGATTCAAAAGACTGCCAGGTGCTGGATGCCGGATGCGGCACCGGTCTTGTGGGCGAAATTCTGCATCAGATGGGATATGACCAGATTGATGCCATGGATTTTTCAGAAGATATGCTCACAGAAGCAGAGAAAAAAGCGGTATACAACCGGCTGCTGCAGGCAGATATGAATGAAACCCTGGATATACCGGACAATACCTATGATGCCACTATCTGTGTGGGCACCTTCACCTATGCCCATGTGGGCCCGGATGCCTTTGATGAACTGGTCCGGGTGACCCGTCCCGGCGGTCATATCTGTTTTACCATCCGTGATGGCGCCTATCAGGAATACGGCTACCGGAACAAGATGATTGAACTGGAGGCTAAAAACGACTGGCACCTGGAAGAACTCAAGGAAACAGACTATTTGATCAAGGAAAATGTCACAGCAAAGTTCTGCACCTACCGGGTGCTGAAAAATTAAAAGACCCATTCAGGAGAGATAACAATGGTGAGTGATAACAAAACACTGGACAAAGTATATACGGCTCAGAACAGCGAGGATCTAATGGATGCCTATAAAGACTGGGCCGGTGATTATGATACCGATACGGTTGACCGGTTTGGCTATGTGGCCCATATTGCTTCGGCCAGAGCCCTGGATCAGGTCATGGAAAACAAAGAGGGGTTGATCCTGGATGCGGGATGCGGCACCGGTCTTGTGGGAGAAGAGCTCCTTAAAATGGGGTATACCCGGATGGACGCTCTGGATTATTCCAAGGAAATGCTGGATGTGGCTGAACAGAAAAATATTTATCAGGATCATATCCAGGCGGATTTGAGTGCGCCGCTGAAAATGACAGATGACAAGTATGAAGCGGTTGTCTGCACAGGGACGTTTACGTATGGCCATGTCAAGGCCCATGCTTTTGACGAGCTGGTCCGGGTGACCCGTCCCGGCGGCTATATCTGCTTTACCATCCGGGAGGGGGCTTATGAAGAATATGGGTACCGTCAACGGATGATCGAACTGGAGCAGAGCGGCGACTGGGAGCTGGTTGGTATGGAAGATACCGATTATCTGAAAAAAGAGGGCGTCACCTGTAAAATGTGCACGTACAAAGTCACAAAATAAGGGACTGGCAGTGATCCGTTAAAACTGGACAGGCCCGGGATGATACACATTGCATCGTCCCGGGCCTGTTTTTGTATTTGAGACATTTTTTGTGATTAAAATTTTCGGATTAAAACCGCACCAGCGGTGATCAGGGCAATGCCTGCAAGCCGCTGCCAGTTGAACGGCTGAACAGGAATGCCCAGAAGCCCGAAATGATCCAGAAAAACAGCCATGGCCAGCTGACCGGCGACTACCAGGGAAAAGGTCAGGGTAGATCCCAGCCGGGGGGTGACGATAATCACTGCAGTCACATAAAAGGCGCCAAGCAGGCCTGCTGTCCATACGCTCCAGTGCAGATCTGCAGCATGGCGCAGGTTGGAAAATTGAAGTCTGCTGAACAGTGCATAACAGAACAGGCCCATGGTGCCTACCAGAAATGAGATCAGTGCCGCATAAAACGGATCGCCAACTGCTTTTCCCACCTTATTGTTCAGCCCCGCCTGCATCGGGGCCAGCATTCCCGCCACAATCGCTGTCAGCAGCAATAGTATTTTCATTGAGCAGCTCTCCTTTGTCGTTGGTATCACGCGCCTGGATCATATCGTGAAAACGGTGTAAAAAAAAGAGATAAAATGGCCGCAAAAAAATGAGACCTGTTGTGTTTTTCCCAGAGGTTGGCTATAGTAATTCAATCACATCTGATCTGTTTTATACGATTCATCAGACCGATCAATCACAACCAATGAAAAAGGGGAAATCATGCCGTATTTTGATTTTACCAGCTTTGAAATGTCCTTTCATGATTATATCAAACACACATTGGGCAAACGGGTTGAGAACGCATCTGATTTAGATCTGCTCAATGCGGTGTCTGCTGCCGTGGGAAAATTCCTGATGGACATCAGTTTTGAAACCAATGCCCGGTATCGCAGGAACAAAGCCAAACGGCTGAGTTATCTGTCCATGGAATTTCTCATCGGCCGGCTGTTGTCCAACAACCTGTCAAACCTGGGAATTTATCATTCCTGTGCCCGGTTTTTGAAAAAGCAGGGATATGACCTGGTCCGGCTGCTGGAAGAAGAGCAGGACCCGGCTCTGGGAAACGGCGGGCTTGGGCGGCTGGCTGCCTGTTACCTGGATTCACTGGCCACCCTGGACATGCCGGGATTCGGATATGGTATCAACTACGATTATGGATTGTTCCGTCAGGTGATTGTCAATGGTTACCAGCATGAAAAACCCGATTACTGGCCCAATCAATCCTCTCCCTGGCTGATTCGAAGATCCGGGCACCAGTATATGATTCCCATTTACGGCAAGATTGAAGACAGCCTGGACATGAACGGAGAATACAACCCCATGTGGACCGACTGGAAGCTGCTGATCGGCAAGCCCCACGATATTCTTGTGGCCGGGTATGGCGGACGGACGGTCAACTGTCTGCGGTTGTTTTCCGCGTGGGCTTCAGAGGATTTTGACATTCAGATTTTCAATGACGGAGACTATGTCAAGGCTGTCGAGCGCCAGATCCGGTCAGAAAGCATTTCAAAGATTTTATACCCTTCAGATTCCAAGGACACCGGCAAGGAACTGCGCCTGGTGCAGGAATATTTTCTGGTGGCCTGTGCAGTCAGAGATATTGTCCGATATTACCTTGAAGATCACGACAGCTTTGACCAGTTCCATGAACAGGTGGCCATTCAGCTCAACGATACCCATCCGGCCCTGACCGTGGCTGAACTGATGCGGATACTGGTGGATGAGAACTCGCTTGAGTGGGAGAAAGCATGGGAGATCACCGTGAAAACCCTGGGGTTCACCAACCATACCCTGTTGCCGGAAGCGTTGGAAACCTGGCCGGTGGCAATTGTTGAAAAAGTGGCTCCCCGCCACCTTCAGATCATTTATGAGATTAACCAGCGGTTTATCGCAGCTGTCGAAAAAAAATTTACCGACAACAGCGCAGAGCTGATTTCCAGAATGTCCATTATCCAGGAAGGATCGGTCAAACAGGTGCGAATGGCCAATCTGGCCATCATCGGGAGTCATTCGGTCAATGGGGTGGCCAAAGTGCATTCCGATCTGATCAAAACCCGGCTGGTGCCGGAATTTTATCAGCTGTGGCCGGAAAAATTCAACAACAAAACCAATGGGGTTACCCCCCGTCGATGGCTGGTGGGATGCAATCCCCAGCTTGCAGAACTGATCAGTGATACCATTGGTATCCGCTGGATAAAGGATCTGGAAAGGATATGGGAGCTTGAAGCCTTTCAGGATGATCCGGGATTCCTGGACCGATACATGGAAATCAAGAACGACAATAAAAATGCACTGGCAAAGATTATCAAGGAAAGGACCTATGAAGTTGTGGATCCATGTTCCATTTTTGATATCCAGGCAAAACGGATTCATGAATACAAACGCCAGCTGCTCAATGTGCTGCACATTATTCATCTTTATCTGTGCATCAAAGAGGATCAATTGGATATTGGTCATCCCCGAACCTTTATTTTTGCCGGAAAAGCAGCCCCTGGATATCATACCGCAAAGCTGATCATCAAGCTGATTCATTCTGTGGCGACAGTGGTGAACACGGATCCGGATGTCAATAAATTCCTGAAAGTCGTATTCCTGCCGGATTACCGGGTGTCGCTTGCGGAAAAAATTATCCCGGCTGCAGATGTCAGCGAGCAGATTTCCACTGCCGGCATGGAGGCCTCGGGTACCGGAAACATGAAATTCGCCATGAACGGGGCCATCACTGTGGGAACCCTGGATGGTGCCAATATCGAAATCAGTGAACAGGTGGGCCCGGACAATATCTATATTTTCGGACTGACAGTGGAACAGGTGGAGCAGACCCGGATGCAGTATGATCCCCGGAGCTTTTATGACGGGGATGCGCGCCTGAAGAGAGTGATGAATGCCCTTGGCACCCACCGGTTCTGCAAAAATGATCCTGGCATGTTCCGGCCTATTTATAATTTACTGATGTCTCCCCAGGACTATTATCTGCATTTTGCAGATTTTGGTGCGTATGTTGATGCACAGGCCCGCATTGGAAAAGCCTTTCAAAAAAAACGTGAATGGGCTGCCAAAGCCTTGAAGAATACGTCCAGAACCGGGATGTTTTCCAGTGACCGCTCTATCCGGGAGTACGCTGAAGATATCTGGCACATTACATCCCAGGTGGATTCCTCTTCGATCAATTGACAGAGGGTTTCACAAAAGCGTCTTGGCCTGGTGGATACTGTCCTCCCACAGGCGAAATGAATCCACGTTCTTCAGCGTATGATCCGCATTTTTAGGGCTGCCTTTTTCAGCAATTTCCCGGATGCCCTCAAGTGCCTGGTCATCAGAGGGAAAGTACATCGGTATCATGCCACTATCCTTTGGACGCGCATCAAATATCATTCTGGAACGTTTTTCACGCTCGCAGTCTTCCAAAAACTTCTCCAGGCTGAAAAAGTTGAGGCTGCCCAAAGCCCCCATGGCATGCCGTACAATATGCACCCCGTATTTGCGCAAGGTGTTGCGGCTCAATTCAGAGTCCAAAAGCGCCTGGGAAGTGACATCAGACAGACTGGTACTGCCTCCGGTCTGGGCGGAAGGAAATTTTGTAATCCAGGCGTTGACCCGCGCCAGGGCGGCATTGATGAAGGTTTGATGGGCAGAGCTATAGGCAAGATTACCGCCTGAGTCGACAACACTGGGGATGCCGCAGTGGATGCACGATATGCCCGGATTGACGGTCTGGGCGATCACCATCATAAAAAGAACCTGCGCATGGACATGCGTCAGGAAAGATTCCGGGCTGGCCGGAGCAGAGATGCCGGCAATGCTCTGGTCGATCAGTAAAAGGTTGTTGCCGGTGCGGGCACTGCGCAAAAAAGGATCAACCATATTGGTCATTGGCGACAGGGAGCTCATCAGACTGGTGCCGTCTACCCAGTCATCTTTATCTTTGAAAAATGTCACCTCATCATCGCTCATTGTATTGGTTGGTATCATTTTGAGCCCGTGATAGTTTTTTTCCATCTGTCTGGCGATTTCAAAAAGAGTGGTGCTCTTGTCGCAGGCAACCGGCAGACTGAAAATCCGTGCAATGTCCTGCTGCTCGCTCACTGTGAGAATTATCTTTTCATACTCCTCACGACTGGCCGGACGCAGGTCTTCGTCACCAGCTCTTTTTAAAAAGGGGGATGTTGCGCCCGTGCCAAAAGTGTTCATACCCGGGTCTCCAGGCATTTTACGGGGGATTTTCTCCAGACAGCGATGGATATAATCCAGCTTCAAAGGGATGAACAGCGCTGTTTCATTTTTGAAATCAATGGCATCGGCTTCCATCAGAAGGTTGAGAAGCGTCTGATTTTCAATGATATTGATACCGATTTCCGTAAGAACCCGCTTTGCATTTTCATCAATACGCTGATAAACAGCCTTTTCTGATATCAGATCGTCGATCTCCGCCATCCGACATTGAACTTTTTTCAAAAATGTTTCGTCGGTGACATGATTTAACATCTCCTCGTAAATCACCTTGGCCTTGTCAAACTGCGCCTCTTTTTCAAAGGCAATTCCCTTGTTAAAAGTCTCATGGGTCTTGTTCATTGTCATCATAAAATTTTGATATCCCAAACAGATAAATGATGGTCTGAAGTAAGCCTGAAAATATGCTCTTATTCTAATTTATAAAAAGTAACAGCTGAGAAACGCTTTTGCAAAAGTAAAATCAACAGGGCTTAAAACGCATACAAAAAACAAAGGGATAAAAAACAGTGGCAATCACCCCTGCTGCAAAACCGTAAATCAGTTCTTCAAGGGGAATTCCTGCAATAAAAAGGTTTAAAAATTTTTCCGTATGCCAGGTCAAGTAAAAAATATCAGGGAAAATCCATTTAAGAAAAAAACATGGAACTGAATAAACAACCATTGAAAGCACCCCGCCGGCGAGTCCGGGCACCAGCAAATCTTTGCGAAGAAGAACGATGAAAAGCCCCATACCAAGCATAATACCAAATGAGCCGTAAATCATTTGAATGTTCAGGACGACAACAATGACAACCAAAATAAATGTCAGACTGAAAACGGTCAGGCATCGGCACACAATCTGAAACGCAGTTCTTCCTTTTTCCATGACATATCCAAGCCGGAAGCAAAAAGCATAGACTGTTGAGGTAAATGCTGAAAGACCTGTTACAAAAAGAATATCCTCAATTCCAAAACCCAGTGTGTTCACCAGATCAAACAGAAATACCGGTTCCCAGTATGAAAGATAAAAAAACCGCTCTGTAAAAGCAAAAGGGATGGAGCATAACGCCATGATATGGATCACCGGGCGCAAATCCTCCCGGATACAATAGATAACGCCTCCGGGTATAAGACAAAAAAATGAAAGCAG
Source organism: Desulfobacteraceae bacterium (assembly GCA_011390435.1). Next base: position 10,851 of record JAABSK010000076.1, read on the forward strand.
TAGAAAATTATAGGTCATTCGTCACCAAAGCAAAAAGATTGCCAGCCCTCCCATTAGACTCAATGTGATCAGTACTGAAAGAAATGTAAAGAGTGTCAACTGGCTGCTTCCTGGCTTGCCGTTCATGAAAAAAAATTGTGCAGACACAGCCAGAGCGGGCAGCAAAATAATTTTATATATCGCAGGTTCTCCTGTTGCCAGCCTGCCTGCAAAGGGGAAAATGACAATACTGACAAAATTCAGAATGACAACCAGCCACTTGGTTTTTTTATCCCCTAAAAGTACCGTCATGGTGTGTTTATCGCTCAGCCTGTCCGAAGGTTCGTCAGGCAAGGAGGTGGCC
>JAABSK010000077.1:0-10769 GCA_011390435.1 Desulfobacteraceae bacterium
TCACCCTTCAGCAGGGGAGTGACATATTTTTCCTTCTGGTCATCTGTACCATGGAGAATGATGGCGTCACAGACCAGTTCGGCGCCCACGCCAAATGTGCAGGCAAAGATGTAGCCCAGAACACCGATTTCCTCCATCACCATGCAGGTGGAAACCCAGTCCATGCCACGTCCGCCCCATTTTTCAGGGTATCTGCATCCCATGAGATTGCGTCTTCCTGCTTCCTGCAGAAATTCTCTGGGGAACTGGATTTTATCGGCATCCATATCCAGGATCATTTTCCGGGGAATGGATTTGACAAAGTCGCGGGCTTCCTGTTTCAGTTGGCGTTGTGCTGAGGTTAATAAATGGTCAAACATTGTGATGGTTCCTTGTCTTTGTATTGTTGATTTCAGGTGTCTTTGGGTTCTATCGGGATTTCAATGGTATGGGTCTGAGGCGTCATTTTACCGATAATGGTGGCATGGTAATGCTCTTCTTGCAGGCCCCGGTAGAGGCTGTAGCACATCACCAGCAACACAATGGTAAACGGCAGTCCTGTGGCAATCGAGGCGCTTTGCAGGGCCACCAGTCCGCCGCCCATCAGCAGGACCCCGGCGCAGACGCCTTCAACGATTCCCCAGAAAATCCGCTGGGGAACAGGAGAGTCAAGCTTTCCGCCGGAGGTGAGATGATCCACCACAAGAGAGCCGGAATCTGATGATGTAACAAAGAAAACAGTGACCAGCAGGATGCCGATAAACGAGGTCAGGCTGGAGAACGGAAAGTTTTCAAGCATGACAAAAAGGGCGGTGGATACGTCTTTGCTGACTGCGCCTGCGATATCAGCAGCACCGGTGACCTGCAGCCACAGGGCGGATCCGCCAAAAGACGACATCCATAAAAAAGAGAGCAGGGTGGGAAACACCATTACGCCCAGGATAAATTCTCGGATGGTCCGTCCTTTGGAGATTCTTGCGATGAACATGCCCACAAAAGGTGACCAGGAGATCCACCATCCCCAGTAAAAAATAGTCCAGGGATTCTGCCAGTTACTGCCTTCAGCGCCGTAATATGTTTCCACCCAGAAACTCAGCTGGGGCAGGTTCTGGATATAAAATCCGATATTCTGTGTGAACACTTTGAGGATGTATACTGTCGGTCCCACCACCAGCAGAAAGGCCATGAAAATGCCTGCGGTACAGATGTTGGCCATGCTCAGCAGTTTGACACCTTTGTCAAGGCCGGTGGCAATGGAGATGATTGCAAAACCGGTAATTACTGCAATGAGGACCACGCAGAACCCGGTTGATGTGGGAAAACCAAACAGGTAATTCAATCCTGTGGCCACCTGCTTGACCCCCAGTCCAAGGGAGGTGGCCAGCCCGAAAAGGGTTGCCAGCACCGATAGAATATCGATGATATTGCCCCAGAAGCCATGTATTTTTTCACCCAGAAGGGGATGGAAAATTGAACGGATGGTTAAGGGAAGCCCCCGGTTATAGGCAAAAAAAGCCAGAGAGAGGCCGACAAGTGCATAAATCCCCCAGGGGTGAATCCCCCAGTGATAATAGGTGAGTCCCAGGGCCACCTGGGCAGATTGCGGGGTCTGGGCCGGCACATCAAACATGGGTGACGGGCTCATATAGTGAAACATGGGTTCGGCCACGCTCCAGAACATGAGGCCGATGCCCATACCTGCGCTGATAAGCATGGCATACCAGCTGAAGGTGCTGAATTCCGGCAGTGCATCCGGTCCTCCGATCCGGATTTTTCCATAGTCACTAACGGCAATCAGGACCATGACAATCACAAAAAAATTTGCTGCAAGGATATAGAGCCATCCAAAGGTGTTGCCGATGCCATCCAGCAGATTTTGAAAAAAAAGGGCCGATTCCTGTTTGAAGATCAGGGTCAGTGCGATAAACACCAGCACCAGGCCGCCAGCCACCAGAGAGACATAGGGGTTCAGGTCAAAGCCGAAACCGGTCCAGTTTTGTTCGCCGGGTTTGTGGCCGTGGGAGTCGTCATAATAACTGGCAGTGGGGACAATTTGCAGGCCTCTGAAGCTTCGGCGCTCATGAATGGCTTTTTCTTTTTGTTTTTCCCAGTGAGCACGGGCCATCTGAATGGCTTTACGTTCATAGGTCAACTCTTTTTTTTTCTTTTTTTTTCGTTTCTTTTTTGGGGGAGCTGCCATTGTGATCCTCCTGAAGCTACGGGTGGACGGGTCAATCAGGTTGCTTCATCGGTTTGATCCAGTACGGTTCTGATCATTGATGCCAGTTCGCTTCGGACAACGGGTTTCATCAAAAACCCTTTGATGCCCATCTCTTTTGCCCTGGACATGGTAATCTGTTCGCTGAACCCGGTACAGATTACCACTGGAATGGTTTTGCGTATGGCAATCAAATGCCTGGCCAGCTGGTCACCGGTCATGTTGGGCATGGCCATGTCTGTGATCACCAGGTCATAGGCTGTGGGCGCGGCTTTGAATGCCTGAAGCGCTTCCACACTGCTGGTCCGGATGGTCACCTGATAACCGAGCCGCTCCAGCATCTGTTTTTCCATGCGCACCACCTGCTCTTCATCATCCACCAGCAGTATCCGTTCGCTTCCTGTCGGATAAATCACGGCAGGTTCTGGTGTTTCCGGTAGAGAATCTTTTTGGATTGTTGGCAGGTACACCTTGAAAACCGTGCCTTTGTCGACTTCGCTGTAAACCCGGATATCGCCGCCATGTTCCTTGACAATACCGAATACAACCGATAATCCGAGGCCGGTGCCTTTTCCCTGGGGCTTGGTGGTGAAATAGGGGTTGAAAATATCAGGAAGAATTTCTGCAGGAATGCCGGTGCCACTGTCGGAAACCGTCATCCGGGCATATGTCCCTGGATGGATATCCAGATCCGGGCATTCCTGAGCATCAATCTGCACCTGCTTCAGGTCAACGGCAATGCTTCCGTTGTTGTGTTCCACGGCATGATAGGCGTTGGTGATCAGATTCATGGCGATCTGGTGGATATTGGTGGGATCTGCCAGTACCGGAGCGCAGTCTTTTTGAAGGGTGATGTGAAATTCAATATTGGACGGAATGGTGGACCGTGTCAGTTTGGACACCTCTTTTAATACCTGCTGAATGCGCAGGGGGATCTTTTTGTGTTCTGACTGGCGGCTGAACGACAGAATCTGGTTGACCAGATCCCCGGCCCGCCTGGCAGCACGATGGATTTCAATGATGTTGTCATGTTCCGGGCTGTCTTTGGGCAGATCTTCCAGCAGCATTTCAGACAGGCCGATAATCGGAAACAGAATATTGTTGAAGTCATGGGCAATACCGCCGGCCAGAGCACCGATGGCTTCCATTTTCTGGGCCTGCTGGAGCCGGACTTCAATCTGTTTGCGCTCTGTGATGTCCTGGACAAAGACCAGGGCGCCGTTTTTTCCCTCAAACGTTATGGGAACGGCTGTGGTTTCCACTGAAACCGGGGTGTTATCCATGCGCAGTGCCGTCTGTTCCATGCGGGGAGCTTTTTTTCTGCCCTGATTCAGCTGGTTGATCCGGCTGTTGATCGCTTCCAGGCAATCCGGATGAAACCGCGCAACCACTGGTTTGCCAAGCAGCTGGTCTGTTCTGTCTGCACCAAACAGGTGTATGGCGGCGTCATTGACATAGGAAAAGCAATGATCCGTCTGAACAAAAATTGCATCTGGTGCCCCTTCCACCAGGGATCTGAACTGGGTTTCACTTTCTTCAAGGGCCTGTTCAACTGCTTTGCGGTCTGTGATATCCCGGTTGCTGATCCGCCTTCCGAGAAAAGAGCCGTCGCTTCGGTAGATCGGGAGGCAGTGGTGGTTGATCCAGATAATTTTGTCTGACAGGGTTTGAATACGGAAATCCACATCGTTTTTCTGTTCCTGGATGCTTTCCTGGTTTCTGACATGACTTTCAAATATGGGTCTGTCTGGTTCGTACACGATACGGGAAAGCAGACTCGGGTCTGCCAGAAAAGCTTCAGGGCGGTATCCAGTGATCTGTTCCGAGGAAGGAGACATCCATACCAGGTTGTGGTCCGGGTCGATCCAGTATTCCCAGTCATAGGTATAATCGGCAATCGAACGCAGATCTTCCTGATGTTTTGCCAGGTTATCTGCCATGTGATCAAAGGCTTTTGCCAGTGCGCCCACCTCACCATCATTGTATGCCAGTCCGGTCCGGGCGCCAGGATATCCCTTTGCAAAAGCCTCTGTGGTGCTGACCAGCTGTCGTATGGGCAGAATCAGTATCCGTCTGCCCACCAGCCAGGAGATGCCAAGGGCCAGAAGGCCTGCCAGTCCCATTAAACCGAGGTTTATGGCAAGAGAAATCTCGGCTGGCAGAAGAATGGCAGATTCTGGAATCCCCGCCCATACATACATATACGGTACCTGATCTGTCCCTTCACTGATCGGGTGATAAGCAGAGAACCGGCGGATGCCATCGGATCCGGCATGGACTGAAAAGCCGGGGGTTCTGGCTGTTTTTATCCGGTCCCATGCTGTTGTGACAATGGGGTCACCAATGGGGTGGGTCAGATCTTTTGACGGGTGATAAAAAATCCGGATGCCGTTGCTGTCTGTGACAGCGATAAAGGAATTGTCCGGCAGCTGTTTGATGCCGTAAAATTCAGCCAGTCCTTCCAGGTGCAGGCTTGCCCCCAGAATTGCCTTGACTTGATTCTGATCATCCAGAACAGGGCAGGCAAAAGCCAGAGACGGCCGGTTGTGTCCCACCCGGGTGATGATGAAGTGGCCCACCACAAATTTTTTCTGCGCCACAGCCTGCTGGAAGTGGGGGCGGTCAGCAAGGTTGACCGGATCAAAAGGACGGGCAGAGGCAAACACATCCCCGTTTAAATCAATTGCGATGATATTGATATATGGGGAATTGTTTTCGATCAGAGATTTAAAAATCCTGGACGCTGCCGGGCCGTCAAGATTCTGGATCTCTGTCATCTGGGACAGGGTCAGTAAAATCTGCTGTGTTGAACGGATAATGCCTTTTTGTGCTTCAGCAATGGTGGCGGCAAGAAACAGCACTTCTTTTTGGGCGGTTTCAATGTCATGGTTGCGTTCTGCGCGCCCGGAAATAAACAGAATCAGCATTGCCGGCAGGATGGCCAGACAAACCAGAAACGTCAGGGTTTTATGGATGGAACCTGAAAACAGACGGTGCATAATGATCCTGAAGCATGTATGGAACGTGATTATTGACTGGTGTTTTCACTGCTCTTTGATCTGCCATCATATGGGCAGGCGTTTGAAGTGTCAATGAAAAATCAAGCGCTTTTTAAATGAAAGGTAACCCGCAATGTTTGGAAAGAAAGATTTTTTTTGATGTGGCTGGGTGACTAGGATTCGAACCTAGATTGACGGAGTCAGAGTCCGTAGTCCTGCCATTGGACGATCACCCAGCAGAATGAATGTGGGGTTTTATATACCAGCACAGGCGTTTAGTCAAGGAATTTATTGACGCACACCCGTGGAACAGGGTTTGTGAAAAGGATGACAGGTGTGCTATAGTAAATTTTATCAGTTACCGTCTTGACCAGCCGGAGGGATACGCCGATTGACAGCCCTGCAGGAAAAATATCAGAAACTTGAACAGAATCTGTCAGAGTTGCACACTGTTGCCGTGGCGTTTTCAGGCGGTGTGGACAGCGCGTTTCTTTTAGCGGTACTGGCAAAAATTCCTGAAATAAAAAAGCTTTTGGCCGTCAGTGTGGCTTCGGCATTCGTGCCGCAAAAAGAGATCGATCTGGCCGGGACGATCGCGGCTGAATCCAGAGCGGATTATTGCTGCCTTGAAGTGGATATCCTGTCGGTGCCGGATGTGGTCTGCAATACACCGCAGCGGTGTTATCACTGCAAAAAGGTGCTTTTTTCCGCAGTACGGCAGGCCGCAGAAAATCAGGGCATCTTTACGGTACTGCATGGCGTGAACCAGGATGATCTGAGTGATTACCGCCCGGGATTGAAGGCTGCGGATGAGCTGGGGTTTTTGAGTCCCCTTGCAGCTGCCGGGCTGACCAAGGCAGATATCCGTGAGCTGTCACGGCAGATGGGGCTTGGCTCATGGAATAAGCCGTCTCAGTCCTGCCTGGCCACACGCATTCCCTTTTATACACCAGTCACAGCACAGAATCTGAAACAGGTTGAACAGGCAGAGTCTGTCCTTCAAGGTCTGGGGTTTGATCAGGTCCGGGTGCGCTGGTATGGAAAAATGGCGCGGGTGGAAGTTGCGCCGGAAATGATTGAAAAATTCATGACGGAAAATATGCGGCAGGCTGTGTCCAGGGCTTTCAGCCGCCTGGGGTTTGTGCAGACCGCCATTGATATTGACGGATATAAAACCGGGAAGATGAACCATGAAATACTCACAGGCCCGACAGGGTAGGATTTTTGTCATCCGGCTGGAAGACGCGGAAATTGTGCATGAAACCATTGAGGCTTTTGCAATTGAGCAGGGAATCACAGCGGCCGCACTGATTGTTCTGGGGGGTGCTGACACCGGAAGCATGCTGACAGTGGGGCCGGAGGATGGCAGGGCTCCGAAGATCGTGCCGATGCAGCACCGGCTGGAAGATGTCCATGAAGTGGCTGGAACCGGAACCCTGTTTCCGGATGAAGCCGGGCGGCCGGTTCTTCACATGCACATGGCCTGTGGCAGGAAAAGCACTGCTGTGACCGGCTGCATCCGCAGCGGCGTAAGGGTCTGGCAGGTCATGGAAATTGTTTTGTATGAGCTGGTGGATTCCACCGGGGTGAGGAAAAAAGATGATGTCACAGGGTTTGCACTGCTGGTTCCCTGATGATCACCTGCGCTGCCGTTTTCGGGTGCACAGCAGCACAGGTGAAGCAACCGCTATCGTTTCTGTATTTCCAGGTCGTTGAAAAAATATCCGATTTCAAACGCTGCAGTTTCCGGTGCATCAGAACCATGAACAACATTTTTTTCAATGTCGGTTGCATAGTCCCTGCGGATGGTGCCTTCCTCAGCTTCCTTGAAATTAGTTGCGCCCATGAGTTTTCGGTTCCGGGCAATGACATCTTCACCTTCCAGCACCATAACCACAATGGGGCCGGAGGTCATGAAATCTGTCAGGCTGCTGAAAAAGGGACGTTCTTTGTGCACGGCGTAAAACCCTTCAGCCTGGGGCTTGGTCAGCTGGATCATTTTCATGGCGGCAATCCTGATACCGGCGGTTTCAAAGCGTTTGACAACTTCACCGATCACGTTTTTGGCAACCCCGTCGGGTTTGATAATTGACAATGTTCTTTCCACAATCCATATCCTTTCGATTATTATTAGAAAACGGGCTTGAAAATTATCATAAAACCATATTATAGTCAATGTCATGTCTTTTGGCCGCAGCGAAACAAAAACACGACACAAAGTGTATCCTGATCTGATTTCATGAAAATATTGAAAATAGCCGTTACCGGTTCTGCAGGCGCTGGAAAGAGTCTGGTCTGCACCCGGCTGAAGCAGATCGGTCTGGTCACCCTGGATTGCGATGCCATTGCCCGGCAGGTGGTAGAACCGGGTCAGGATGGATTCAACCGGGTGGTCCAGCTTTTCGGCAGCCGGGTGGTGGGCCTGGACGGCCGCCTGGACCGCGCTGAATTGCGGCGGATGATTGTCAATGATGAAGCGCTGCGCAGAAAAATGGAAGCGATTCTTCACCCGATGATCCTTGCGGAAATGATGTTCCAGATGGATCATGCGGATTATGCCGGAGGGAAAAAAGCCGTGGCTGTCGAGGTTCCCTTGTTGTTTGAAACTGGAATGGAGCAGTATTTTGATGCCACCATTGCGGTGGTGGCAGAAGACGCAATGCTTTTAAACCGCATTGCTGACCGGGACAACGTGAGCCAGGCAGATGCCGGAAAAATGCTGGCCCTTCAACTGTCCCAGAAAGAAAAAATGGCCCGGGCAGACCATGTGATCAAAAACAGTGGAAGTCAGACGGAACTCTTTGAATTGGTTGACAATCTCTTTGCTGAAATTGAAAAAGAGTTCTTGACAACCTGATTTTTTTTCCTTATTAGTTTATGCTTATTATAAACAGCTTCAATATCTGGTCGTTTTCAGGCCGCTCTTCGGGCTTGTCATAACTTCACAAAGGTGCATTTCAGAACGAATAACACGCTTTAGTCTAAAAAAATACAACGTCAAAATTTTGGAGAATGAATGAACCTCGTAGAACTAAATAAAATGAAGATCAGCGAGCTGACCAAGCTTGCCAAAGAGTACAAAATTGAAGGGATCAGCGGACTGAAAAAACAGGAATTGATATTTTCATTACTCCAGGCAAATATTGAGGAAAGCGGCCAGATATACGGAGAGGGGACCCTTGAAATTCTTCCGGACGGATTTGGTTTTCTGCGGGCGCCCGGCTATAATTATCTGCCAGGCCCGGATGATATTTATGTCTCTCCGTCACAGATTCGACGGTTCAACCTGAGAACCGGGGATACCATTTCCGGACAGGTGCGTCAGCCAAAGGATTCAGAACGCTATTTTGCTCTGCTCAAAGTAGAGGCGGTCAATTTTCAGAATCCTGAGATGGCGGCTGAAACCATTCTGTTTGACAATCTCCTGCCCTTGTATCCGGAGCGCAAAATGAGCCTTGAGGCAGAGTCGGACAACTATTCCATGCGGGTCATCGACCTGATGTCTCCCATTGGTTTCGGGCAGCGCGGGCTGATTGTATCCCCGCCCAAGGCTGGTAAGACCATGCTCCTTAAAGACATTGCCAACAGTATGGTCAGGGCTCATAAAAACCTGATTCCCATGATTGTCCTGATTGACGAGCGCCCGGAAGAGGTAACAGACATGGCCCGGTCTGTGGATGCGGAAGTGGTCAGCTCCACCTTTGATGAGCCGGCTGAACGCCATGTTCAGGTGGCGGAAATGGTGATTGAAAAAGCCAAACGGATTGTTGAACAGGGTCATGACGTTGTGATTCTGCTGGACAGTATTACACGGCTTGCCCGTGCATACAATTCAGTGATGCCGCCTTCCGGTAAAATTTTGTCCGGTGGCGTGGATTCCAATGCCCTGGACCGGCCCAAACGGTTTTTCGGTGCGGCCAGAAATATCGAAGACGGCGGGTCTTTGACCATTATCGCAACAGCCCTGGTGGATACGGGCAGCCGGATGGACGAGGTGATTTTTGAGGAGTTCAAAGGCACCGGAAACATGGAGCTGGTCCTGGATCGAAAACTGGCAGATAAAAGGATTTTCCCGGCCATTGACATCAACAAGTCCGGAACCCGGAAAGAGGAATTGCTGCTGGATCCAATGGTTTTAAACCGGGTGTGGATATTGAGAAAACTGCTGTCCAATTTAAATTCTGTGGACAGCATGCAGTTTTTACTTGAAAAAATGCAAGGAACAAAGGATAATAAAGAGTTTCTTGATTTGATGAATTCATAGCCAAGAGAATCAGATGTTAATGATTGCCTGGGTTCAGGCAGGTTTAAGGAGTTTTAGGAAAAATGAAAAAAGAGATACATCCGGAATATATCCGGTCCAACGCAACCTGTGCATGCGGCGCAACCTTTGAAGTCGGCTCAACCAGAGAAAATATCAAGGTGGAGATCTGTTCACAGTGTCATCCGTTTTTCACTGGAAAACAGAAACTGGTGGACTCTGCCGGAAGAATCGACCGTTTTAAGAGAAAGTATGCCGGATTTGATGCAACAAAACTGATATAGCACATTTTAAAAAGTGGTATTCAAAAAGGGGGCCTGAACATGCGAGCCCCTTTTGAGTTTTCAAAATATGATAAATAAATTAAAAGGCCTTGAAGAACGGTTCGTCAAGCTGGAACGGCTGCTCAGCGATCCTGCGGTGATCAGTGACCAGAAAAAATACCAGGACTACCTCAAGGAGCATGGCGAACTCAACAAGATCGTCCCCCTGTTCAGAACCTATGAGAGCGCACTCAATGAGCTGAAAGAGGCAAAAGAGCTGTTGAGGGACGAGGATCCGGAGATGCGGGCCATGGCCCGGGATGAAGTTCCGGCGCTGGAGTCCAGGATTGAGGATTACAAGGCCCAGCTGAATCTGGCACTGATGCCCAAAGACCCCAGGGATGAAAAAAATGTCATCCTTGAAATCAGGGCGGGAACCGGCGGAGAGGAGGCAGGTCTGTTTGCAGGTGACCTGTTCAGGATGTATTCACGATATGCGGAAACCCGCAACTGGACCATGGAGATTATTGAAAAAAACGATTCTGCCGCTGGCGGTTTTAAAGAAGTGGTCTCTCTGATCCGGGGCAGGGGTGCATACAGCGCATTCAAATATGAAAGCGGGACCCACCGGGTGCAGCGGGTTCCGGAAACAGAGGCACAGGGCCGGGTGCATACATCTGCTGTTACTGTTGCGGTTCTTCCGGAAGCAGAAGATATTGATATCGATATCAACCCTGCAGACATCAAGGTGGATGTGTTCCGCGCATCAGGGCCGGGTGGACAGTCAGTCAACACCACAGACTCTGCTGTCCGGGTCACCCATGTTCCCACCGGGGTGGTGGCCACCTGCCAGGATGAAAAATCCCAGCACAAAAACAAGCTCAAGGCCATGAATGTACTCAAGGCCCGTATCCTGGATGCCAAAGTCCGGGAAGAGGAAGACAAGCGGGCGGCTGATCGAAAGGGGCAGGTCGGTTCCGGAGACCGCAGCGGTCGGATCAGGACCTATAATTTCCCCCAGGGCAGGATGACGGATCACCGCATCGGGC